>JBBSIY010000104.1:0-9810 GCA_038257785.1 Lysobacterales bacterium | reverse complement strand
CGGGTCGGCGCTTCGTCGACATTCTGCTTTAGCGGCACGTGTTTGCCCCCGCGCAGACCTTCATCGGCGGTGATCACCAGCTTGCTGGCGCAGTCGGCAATTCGCCCAGCGAGCGCGTCAGGCGAGAAACCGCCAAACACCAGCGAGTGCGGGGCACCGAGACGAGCACAGGCAAGCATGGCGACCGCCGCTTCGGGAATCATCGGCATGTAGATGGTGATGCGATCGCCTTTCTCGACGCCAAGATTGCGCAAGGCATTGGCGAAGCGGCAAACGTCGCGATGCAGCTCGCGGTAGCTGATGTGATGTGACTCGCTGGGGTTGTCGCCCTCCCAAATGATCGCGGTCTTGTCGCCGCGCGAGGACAGATGACGATCTAAGCAGTTGACGCTGACATTCAGCTCGCCGTCGGCAAACCGGCGGACACGCAAGTCGTCGCGGGCGAAGGACACGTCTTTGATCTGCGTCGGCTAGCGCATCCAGTCGAGCCGCTCGGCGACGGTTGACCAGAATTGTTTGGGCTCGGCGAGCGAATGCGCGTACAGGCGATCGTAGTCGTCAGCCTTGATGCGCGCATCGGCTATGAATGCGGCAGAGGCGGGATGAATGGCGGGCAGTGTCATTGGCGCGTTCGCTGGGTATTGACGGAAGCGACCCAGTCGAATTTAGTCGTCTGACTCTCAGCTTCGTAGCTTGAAGGTGCGCTTGCGAATTTTTTCAACACGAGTAGACGATGGTTAAAGGCGTTCAACGCCGAGACGCCGAGACGCCGAGACGCCGAGACGCCGAGACGCCGAGACGCAACGACGCAACGACGCAAAGGACGCTGAGGTGAGCTAAGGGCTAGCCGCCGCCGAGGGTCATCCAGCGACAGCGTGTGGCTCCATCGCTTCCCTCTCCGGCTTTGCGTTGAGCGCCTAGCTCTTTTGACTTGTTCGTTGGCCAAGTTCAGGAGCGCCCGCGCAGGCAGGCGCTCCCGCTGCCGCGGTCAACTCAGTTGCAAACGCTCTGATAGATACACGCTACCCATTCAGGGTGATCGATGAACGGATTGCGATTGCCCTGATAGGTTTGAATGACCTCGTTGCGCAGCACTTCGGCCGCATCGACTGGGTCCTGCTGGTGCCACAGGATCAGCGTCGATAGCTTGCCCATGTAGCCGACCGACGCATTGCCGCCGGTGCCGACGACCAGCGACAGCGTGTCAGTCAGTCGCAGATCAGGCTCGGCAGCACCACTCGCGCCATGCGTGCCGCCTTCATAGCGCAGGTCCATGTAGAACATTGCGCGCGCCACGTTGCCTTTCAGCTTGCTCCAAACTTGGAACACGCTGCTGCTGCTCCAGTTGGAGTTGCCGGGATATACACCGGTGCCGCCACCTTGACCGTTGTATGCCGCTGTCGGTAGTTCAGTGCAGCTGCTGCTGCAGTTGTCGTACGGCTTGTTGCCGCGCGTGCTGTTGTAGCTGATATCGGATGCCATCAGCATATGTAGATCGGTGTACGCGTAGTTGGTCGAGCCATCGCTACCGAAGCCCAGCGAGTTCGGCCAGGTGTGCTCGCGGTTGTAGAAATTGTTGCCGCCGGCAGATTTTGTGTAGCTCGCGTTCTTGTAGATGTCGAGGATCTTGCCCGTGTTCAGCGGATCCTGATCGGCGATGTTCAACACGTCCCACGTATCGGTGGTGCTCGCCGTGTAGGGAATTCGCGTGTGGTCGTCGATGATCGGATGCAGCGATGACCGCAAAGCGCTGCCACTGCTGGTGACGACGCCCGCGTAGTAGCCGGTCTGCGCACCGCTGGTGGTGAAACTACGCGATGTATTCGACGCCATCGGCGTGATCGTTCCGTCCTGATCACGCACGTTGGCACCGACGATCGACAGCGTGCAGGTTTCCAGCGCGCCGAAATCGGTGTTCGGATTCAACGTGAAGCTGGTGGGTCCGCCACTGACCGTCACCGGATGCGAACCCGTCGCGCTGCACGACAACGTGTACCAACCACTGACCAGCGTGACTGGCTCACTGAAGGTCAGACTGATATTGCTGCTGGCGGCGACATTGCTCGCGCCGTTCGCAGGCGTCGAGCTAACCAGCGTCGGTGCTGCGTCGGCCGTACCGGTGCCGTAGCTACCAGTGAGCGTCAAACCACTGAACGTGGTGTAGGCGCGCACCATCACGTGATACGTGCCGGTTTGCGGTGTTGGGATGGTGCAGGTTTCGTTGTTGCCCGACAGATACGGTCGGCAGTCGTACGTCGATGTCGTCGGCGCCGAGCCAAAGCGCACGTACAGGTCCGCATCGCCAGTGCCACCGCTGGTTTGGATCACCAGATTGCTTGAGCCACTCGGCACGACCAGCGTGTAGTTCAGCGCAGCGTTGGTGGCTGCGGTCAGGCCGGTCACCGGCACGTTGTTGCTCAGCACATTGCCGCCCCCACCACCGCCGCCCGATAGGGTCTGTCCGGCATTGCACGCGCCAAACGAACTGGTTGCGGCTGCGGCCCACGTGAACTGGCTGTAGCTCGATCCGGTGCCGGTCAGACGTAACGAATGGCCGCTTGGGGTGGAGTCGGTTTCCGACTGCGGAATCGCCGTGCTGCTCATGCCGCTGGCCGGGCCATTGGTCGCCGTGAACGTGCCTTCGTAACTCAGAAACTGCACGACTTGGCCGCTGCTATTGACCAGCGCAAAGCCATCGGGCGCGCCGTTCTGCAGGCCGGTCGATCCGACCGTCGCAACGACGGTGCCGTGCCCGCCACATTGATTGGTCGTCGTGCCGCTCAGATTGAGCGTTGCGTACGAAGCGCCACCGCTGCCGTTGTAGAGCACGATGCTCCAGCCGGCCAAATTGGTGCCAGCCGGTGCGATCACCTCGATCTTTTCGTTGGTGTCGGTGCCGCTGTTGTCGTAGTGAAATTCGTTGATGAACACATCGGCGCGCGCCGATGACGCGCCGAACAGAGCTAAGCCAGCTAGGCCAATGCCGAGCAGATTGCAAACCTTCATGAGACCCCGAATCCTGTTGCGCGCCCGCTCGCAGGAGCGACGGGGTAGCGTTTGGCGAAGGAAGCCAACACGCGGTCCGCTGCTATCAGTCAGTTGCTAACGCCGCGCGGGCGGAACCGGAAACCGCCCCTGCTCACGCGCGAGCTTCGGTCTCCGATCAACAGCAACATCTCTCAAGCTGGGCGATCCTCGCCGTTCGGACGGGTCCTGACTTAGCTGATCACCGCGACCTCTTCCCGGAGAGCATCGGTATCGGGGAGCGAGTGTCACCGGGATTGACTGGGATGTCGACTGCATTTGGATGACATGCGTCTGCGCAAACGGGCAACGTAGGCGCGCGATGCGCGCGCGGGCGTTCGGCTTGACTCACGGCGCCGGGTCGTTTGCATAGATTGGACGCGATCCCACAGCTTCACTCATCGACACGTCATCCATACCGCCACAGGTCTATTTTCCCGAAACATCAAGTGTTCAAAATTCGGGCTGATTCACTCGTCCGGCTGAAAGATGCTTTCAATCGATGACTCGAATAGCCGCGCGATTTTGAAGGCTAGCGGCAGGCTGGGATCGTACTTGCCGGTTTCCAATGCGTTGATTGTTTGACGCGAGACGGCCAGCTCGTCAGCCAACAGACCTTGCGTCCAGCCGCGCTCCGCGCGCAGTACGCGTAGTCGATTTTTCATCGGCGATGGGCTCCCCGCTGCGGACGGCAGTCCATCAGCTGATCCGCCGCGTCACGTGCCAATAGCGCAACAGGTAGATGGCGCAGAAAATTGGCAGCACTAACACGCCGCTCGATGGCGGAAAGCTCAACTGCGCTTTGAGGACGCTGACTTCCACTATGCCCCAAGCGAGGAAAAGGAAGCAGGTCAGCATGCCGGCATATCCTCCGGCGTCGAAATGCAGACGCCGCTGAAGTTCGTCGAGACGCGAGATGAAGCGTACTTGTTCGATCATGACCCAGGTCAGGGGCAGCACGGGAAGTATCGCGACCAGCACTTTCGCCCAACTGGTTTCGACGCTGCTCATGAGGTACTGCGCGCCCGAAAACAGGAGGAGGAAAAACACCCAAGGGAGCGCCATGCGGAATCTTTTGCGGCGTTCGGTGGGGTTGTCGTTGTCGTCGATGTACATGTAATTGCTCCTTGATAAGGGTTGCTGAGGCGTGGAGGAAAGGCTATCCAGCGACGCCTGATGTGTCAAGTACCATTTACATTGTGAAATGGGGACTTTACGTTATGCCAAGTGTGCTGGTCATTTCAGGCTGCAGCGTGATCGTGAACAACAGGTTCGCAATCAACGACGAACAATTTGCCGGGTCGCTTCCGCCGGCGAAACCAGCACAGCAGGGCGCAACAACCGAAGGGCACTGCGCCGATTTCGACGCAGAGAGCCGCCCGCCGTTCGAGGCTGGTGCGCGGCAAGGGTTCGGCACTCAGCCAGCCTCGTCAAACACGTCATCCGGCGCAATTCCCGTGGGTTATTGCGCACCACGGTCCGATGCGCGCTTTGACCGCAACCCTCGCAGCCATGCTGTGCGCATCCCAGCTTGTTGGTGCTCCAACATGCGAGCACCATCGACAGCGATAATTTCTGCTTTGATGGGGCACGCACGATGGCCGACAGCGCAATTCAGACCTTGCTAGATGACATTCGCTTGCTCGGTGATCAGCAGCTTTCGCTAGTTGAGTCGGTTCGGGCCTTGGTCAAGAAAACCGTTCCGTCGGTCTCCGAAGAGGTCAAGTACGGCGGGATACTTTTCTCATCGGGCGTGCAGTTTTGTGGCGTGTTCGCCTATAAGCAGCACGTTTCCGTGGAGTTTGGCAGCGGTGCAAAAATATCTGACGTGTATGGCCACCTTGAAGGAAACGGCAAAGGCCGGCGTCACATCAAACTGCGTTCAGCCGAGGACATCGTCGAGAAGAATTTGGCGCTCTACCTACCTCTGGCGATGGCGGCGGCAGGTGGTCGCGCCTAGCGCTGGGCTAACCTGCGTCGTGCGTGCGCTGATATGTGATTTATGGATGAAGCGTAACTTTGCGGCCTAGGAGGCCATTAAATGCAACAACGACGCGGTCTCGTACACGGTTCTTTACTTGGGGTGATGGCGGCTTGCAGGGAGGCACCAGCGTCGGCGCCTGTGGCGATCGAGAACATCGCGCCATGAGCGAGCTAACCCAGGTCGTCTGCCCACACTGCAATGCTCCGAACCGCGTGCCTGAGGCGCGGCTGGACGAGAGCCCGCAATGCGGGCGCTGCAGCAAGGCCTTGTTTACCGGCGCGTCGCTGGCGCTCGATGCTACGAGCTTCGAGGCTCACCTGACGCGCTCGGAGATTCCACTGCTTGTCGATTTCTGGGCGCCGTGGTGCGGCCCGTGTCGTGCGATGGCGCCGCAGTTTGAAAGCGCCGCCGCGAGCATGGAACCCAAGGTGCGGCTGGCTAAGATCGACACCGAAGCCTACCCGCAACTTGGCGCGCGGTTTGGTATCCGCAGTATTCCAACGCTGATTGTTTTCCGCGATGGCAAGGAAGTGGCGCGTCACAGCGGCGCGATGGGTGCAGGCGAAATTTTTCGGTTTGCCTATGAGTCGCTGACGGCTTGATGCGCTTGACGCAGGGACGCTAATTCGGGCCGATCAACGCAACGTGCCGAACGGATTGATCACTGATCGCGCGACGGGCCGATGCTCTTGCGCGCAGCCTGCACACAGGCTGCGCGCCGCTGAAGTGCAGCCGCTACAAGCGAATAGCGTCTGCCCTCAATTCGCGGGCGGACAGTACGGCGGCAGGTTGTTCGGCTCGAAGCCATCCGCAAAGATCCGCGGATCGAACAGAACTGTGTCGTCGCTGTTGTTGCTGCTGACCGGATCGAGCGTCGTGTTCGCCACGGTGGCTTCGGCGACATTGATGATGGTGGGGCCACCAATCGTCAGTGCGCAGAGCTCGTATTCCAGACGTCCGCCGTTGGGCAAGGTGGCGGTTTCAGCGATGGAGCCGCTGCCGCTGACGTTGGGGCAGGTCGCACCGTTGAATGCGGTGCATATCCAGTTGCTTGCGCCAAGCTGAGGCGGCAGCGTGTCTTGAATGAGCGCGCCCGCCGCTGCGTCGGGGCCAAGATTCGTTACCTTCACTGAGTAGCGCACGTAGCGATTGGCAATGCGCTTGTCGCTACCGGTTTTTTCGACGGCCAGATCAGCGGTTGGACGTGGGCCACCAAGGTCGCCGGTCAAGGCCATGATGAAGCCGTCATCGCTGCCGGTGCTGCCCCCGTTTGCCGGCTGCGCGCCGGTCGCGCTGCCGGGGAGCGTACCAACCGTAGTGGTGCCGGTGAGGTAGATCGTGTCGTTCGCGAACGCCACGTCGTTGACGAACACGTCGCGAAACGGTTCGCCACAGGCAATGTAGCTGGCCTGTTTGATGGTGGTCAGCGTCGGGTTGAACGCTGCCACAAAGCCGCAGGGCCGAGTCCCCGTGTTGGCTTCCTGCGCGCCGCCTGTTGTGCCCGGCAGCGTGCTTGATCGCGTTGTGCCCGCAAGATAGATGGTGCCGTCGTGGCTGCGGAGTCTGCCAACGTTGGTGAACTGGCTGGCGACGTAGGTTGTGCCGGCCCAGTAGGTGGCTCCGATCCGCGTGGTCAAATCGGCCGACATTGCAAATACGAAGGGGCTTTGTGGCGTGTAAGTCGGCACCGCGCCATTGGCCGGCACTAGCGTTGTGTTCCTGGTATTGCCCGAGATGTACACGTTGCCTTCGGCAAACCACAGCTCCTCGATTCGATCACTATCAGCCCCGCCCAGATAGGTTGAACGAAAGTGGGTGCCAAGGTCGGCGCTAAGATGGGATACAAATCCGTCGTCCTGATTTACTCCACCAATGGGCGCGGGCTGGTAGGAGCCGGCTGTGGACACCAGCGTCCCTCGGCCAGAACCGCCGACATAGACCGAGCCATCGTCACTCAATGCAATGGCATGGGGCGTCATGCCGGACGAGCCGCTGCTGATCCACGAGGTGGCGAGCGCGGTCGACAGGTCCAGCGACACTTTTGCGACAAAGGTGTTGTAGCCCGGAATCGCAGGTGTCGGGTTGGCGCCATTTTGCAGCCCCGGCAGCGCCAACGAGTTGGAGTATCCGCCGATGTACACGCCGTCAGTTCCAACGGTCATGTTCCAGATGGCTTCGCCTCCTTCGGTTCCAAAGTAGGTGCCAGCCTGCAGTTGGGTGAGATCGGGCGACAGCCGAGCGATGTAGCCGTCCACCGGAATGTTGTTGCCCTGCTGAGGCCCACCATTGGCGACGGGCTGAAGGGCGCCGGGCGTAGTCGGCACATGGGTGCCCTTGCCGGGCGCTGAACCGGAAATATATACGCCGCTTTCGGTGGCGTAGAGTGCTTTCAGGTCGAGGCCCGCGCTAATCCCGCCGCTATCTGGGACGGGCAAGAATTTTCCGTAGAACGTCGCCTGATGCAGCGTGGTCAAATCCAGGCTGAAGCGCGCAACCAGGAAGTTCGGCTTCGGACTTGTCGATTCGAAAATGATTGTCGGTTGATAGCCCCCGGTCATGCCCGGGAATGCGTTGGAACCACTGCTTCCGGCGACGTAGACGCTGTCGGACGTAACAGAAATAAACGCCAGCGAGTCCGAGCCAATTGTTCCGGCAAACGTCGAGCGAACGATCGGATCAATGGTTACCGGGTACGCGGCATCGTGATCGCCGAGCGTAAAGCCATAGGTTGTGCTGTCGGCCAACGCGTAGCTCACCGGCACGTCAACCTTGAGGCCGTTGATGTCCTGCCATGCAATCGGCGCGCTCATGCTCACGTCACCCGGACCGGTCTTCAGCAGCAGCTGGCCGTCATCTGCGACGCGCATGCCTTCGACGCCATCCAGATTAATGCGGATGGCGCTGACGTCCGCGCCTGGCATCAACTCGAAGCGCTTCTCGAACTGGTTATTGCTAAGCCACAGCTCGGCACGGATGCCCTGCCACGGCTCGCCGATAGTGATGCGACGCGTTGTCGGTGCGCTCTGCGTGCCCTCGCTATCGATGCGCGTTACGCGGGTTATGTCCTCACCAACGGCAACTGGCTGCATTGACTGCGCGCCGCGCATTCTCTCGATCATCACCCAGTCACGGCCGTCATTGCCGGCAAAGCGATGCACTAGCTCGCCGTCGCGGGTAACAAACAGCGTGATGCCGTCGCGTTCGGCCCAAAATGCCACGCGTGAATCGAGCTGGCCGATGTTGGGCTGGAAGCCGGCAATCGTCGCGGGCGATGGCACTGAAGCGTCCGCGATTTCGGTAAGAAACGTGCTCGCCACGAGCAGCAGTCCGCACACAGATTTGCAGAAAATATTCCGCATGGTTTTCTCCTGTTCTCGTTTTCTTGGAACCGACGTGCGGCTAGCGTCAAGTTAGCGCAGCGGGGCCGGCTCGTAGACCCCCTAAATAGGGGTCTTGGGTGGTTGGGACGGTCCTGTCGGGATGCTTTTGCGCGACCGTGCTAACCGGACGAGGCGGATTCGGCAGTTCCCCGTCACACTTCGCAGCAAGCGGCGTCGCGCTACTGCGTGCTTCGGGAGATCACTAGGCCAATGGACACAATCCCCTTTCACTTCGACGCGTATGGCGGGCTAGGCGAGGTGAAGGGCCTAGCGCGCCTCGATGAACGCGGTTTGGAGCTGCAGTTCAGCACCAGCGATGCGCTTTTCGGCGTACTCAAGTCCGATCAGCGCAGCTTGCGCGTACCGCTGGATGCCTTGCTCAGCGTGCGCTACAGCGCCGGCTGGTTCTGGCTAATGCCTCGGATTGAACTGCGCGTTCGCGATCTGGCCGCGCTCAAGGGATTGCCAGAGTCTGATGAAGGGCGAGTAAGTCTCAATCTGAAATTCCGTGATCGCCATGACGGGCGCGCCTTTGCGTCAGACCTCGATCTAATGCGCTCGCGGCGGCGCATCGCGCAGCTTGATCGCGCGCTCGACCAGTTGAGCTCGGATACGCCACTGCCACCGCTGCCTCCACTCGCTGAGCCGCGCCGTCCGCAGGCGCCGTTGCACAATACGCAGCGGCAGTCGGAGGTCTAATCGAACTCGTTGCGCCTGCTCATGCGGGTCAGTGATCACTGCAAAAAGCGGTGTTGCCATTCGTGTCAGGGACAGATGCCCTTAGCGCCATGAGTGTCGAGCAAGTTTTTCGTCCCGCAGGGGTGCGCTACTGGCCTATCAATTCCTTCACGAGTTCATCCCCGTGCGGCGGACAGTTTCCATCCGCTTAAATGCGAAAGTCTGCGTCCTTGTACAGTTACGCTCGCCATTCAAACGGAATCCTGCAATGCGCTTGGTCAGCTTTGTATTTTGTGGTGCCAGTGTTCTGCTGCTTAGCGCCTGCGGTGCTGGCGCTAAGCACCCACTGTGCGTCGAGATGGAGAGCGTCGTCGCTGAAGCCAACAGCACCGTGCAGGAACGGATTGGTGCCTTTCGGAGCGCCGTGGCTAACGCCGCTGAAGGCAGTCGCGCCAGCGCCGGTGCCTGTCCTGTCAACAATCCAAGCTTCGACCCCGGCAAGGTTCTGACGCTTGCAACGCTCGCCACTTCTCTGCCGACCTCACTGCAGCAGTTGGCCAGCGCCGACGCAGACGTAGCGCTGTTTCGCGACACCTGTGGACGAGGCGATCTTGTGTCGCAGCAAGAACTCATTCAAAGGTACCGAGCCGCCATCGCCGCGCTACCCATGCAGCACGATCTGGTGCTGATAGAGCGCGAGCGCGTCGATCCGACCATGCAGAGCGCTACTACCTTCAGCACCGG
>JBBSIY010000103.1:0-9976 GCA_038257785.1 Lysobacterales bacterium | reverse complement strand
GGGCCCGACCCAGTCATTCGCTACAACGCCTACCCTGCCGCTGACGTCGGCGCAGGACTGAATCCGGCGCTGCTGTCATCCAATGAAGGATTGGAAAAAGTACGCGGCATCGCCTCGCAGGTGCTTGCGCGCGGTATGGCGCTGGAGTGGACCGGCCTGACGTTTCAACAGGTCAATCAGGGCAACACGGCGCTGCTGGTTTTCCCGCTGTGCGTGCTGCTTGTGTATCTGGTGCTGGCCGCGCTCTACGAGAGCTGGACGCTGCCGCTGTCGGTTATTTTGATCGTGCCCTTGTGTCTGCTGTCGGCAATTGGCGGCATCTGGATGATCAACTTTGTGCACGGCGTTTCGCTGGCGTTCTTCCCGCCTACAGGTCCGCCGACCTTTCTCGACAACAACATCTTTACTCAGATCGGCCTTGTGGTGCTGATGGGCTTGGCCTGCAAGAACGCCATCCTGATTGTGGAGTTTGCGCGTGATCTTGAGCACCAAGGCCGCACGGTTGTAGAAGCAGCATTAGAAGCCTGCCGTCTGCGCCTGCGACCCATCTTAATGACCAGTTTCGCCTTCTGCGCAGGCGTGCTGCCGCTGATCTTTGCCAGTGGCGCAGGTGCAGAGGTTCGCTACGTGATGGGCATTACCGTGTTCTTTGGCATGCTCGGCGTCACGCTGTTTGGTCTGTTCTTTACGCCCGTGTTTTACGTCGCCCTCAGAACATGGGTTGAGCGGCGCAATGAACGCAAACGGCTGGCGCAGGAAGCGGAGGTGGGTCATGTTTAAGTCTGGTACTCACCTGTTGGAAGGCGGCCGTGTCGAGCGCGAGAATCGGGCATTTAGCGCAGCTCGGCTCGCCGTTGCGCTGGCGCTAGCGCTCGGGCTATCTGCCTGTACGGTAGGGCCGGACTACGTACGGCCCGATAGCGCCCTGCCCGCCTCGTTCGACCAGGCCGAGGCCGAGGCTGACACAGTCAGCAAACAGGCACCGCGGCTGATGTGGCGCAGCTTTGACAGCAGCGAGCTGGACGCCCTGATGGATCGTGCGCTCAGCGCCAACACGACGGTAGCGCAGGCAGCAGCTCGCTTAAACGAGACGCGCGCCTTCGCCGGCCTCTCGGTATACAGTTTATTCCCGACGGTTACGGCCAACAGCAGCGGCGAGCGCAGTCGCCCCAGCGGTGGCGATCCGTTTATTCCGCCCGACGCAGCGCAACGGACAGACACCTATCGCGCTGGATTTGACGCGAGTTGGGAAATTGATCTTTTTGGCAGCCTGCGCAGTCAGTCTAATGAGATCTATCAAAAGGTCGATGCCGACACGGCCGCGCTGGCCGATGTGCAGCTGTCAATCATTGCTGAAGTAGCGCAGTCGTGGTTTGCACTAGTCGGCGCGCGCCAGCAGGTGGCGCTCGGTCGGCAGCAGCTTGAGAACGTCACCGGCAACACTGAGCTGCTGCAAACCCTGCTGGACAACGGTCGCGGCACGTCGTTCGATCTGGCGCGAGCAGAAACGCTTTCGAGACAGGTGGCAGCGCAGATTCCGCAGCTCGAAGCAGCCGTCACGCGGCAGGAACAGCGGCTTGCAGTTCTCACTGCCTGGCCAGTGTCGGAACTGCGCGCGCGCCTCGACACAACGCGCACGCTTCCCACTCTGCCCGATTTGCAAACCGTTGGCACACCCACCGAATGGCTGCTGCGACGACCCGATATTCGCGCTGCAGAGCGCCGCATTGCAGCGGCCTATTCCGATATCGGCTACGAGACCGCGCAGTATTTTCCCGTACTCACGCTGCTAGGTGACTACGGTTGGACCGCGCAGTCTTTTGGCAAGCTGGGCAGCAGTAGCGCCGACCGTTGGAGCTTCGGGCCATCGCTGAGCTGGCGCTTTCTCGATTTTGGTCGCGTAAGGAAATTCGTGCAGGCAGCCGAGGCGCGCGCAGATGGTGCTGAGGCGGCTTACCAGGAGACGGTTCTGAAGGCGCTGGAGGAAACCGAGAACGCATTGGCTACGCTGCGCGCCAGCAATCAAAGCGCTGTTGAGCTAGCCGCCGCGCGCGATGCTGCTGAAGAAGCGTCTCGCCTGGCGCAGCTGCGATTCGACGCCGGCGCATCCAACTTTCTCGACGTGCTCGACACCCAACGAAGTGAGCTTGAAAGTCAGTCGCAAGCGCTACAAGCGCGAGTAGATCAGGCCACCGCGCTCGCCGCAGTCTACAAGGCGCTGGCTGGGGATTTTGCCGCGTCACCCTGACGCGACAGCCCGCCTAGAAAATGGGTTTCGCCGTCGACCAGCCTCGACGACATTGGCCACTCCGTCTGGCCAGCTCGGCGTCGGTGCGTTCCCGTCAAAGATCAGGCCCAATGGAACCTCAACTCTGCCCTCAGGGTTGCGGTTTGTCTTTGGAGAACAGCGCATCAAGTTTGTCTTCGTAGCTGTGGTAGCTCAGGAAGTCGTATAGCTCTGCGCGCGTCTGCAGGCTATCAATAATGTTTTTCTGGGTACCGTCGCGACGCACGGTTTCGTAAAAGTGCAGTGCGGCTTTATTCATGGCGCGGTAGGCACCGCAGCAGTAAAGCGCGATATCCACGTCAGCTTCACGAAGCTCGTCGAGGGTGAAAAACGGGGTGGAGCCAAACTCGGTCAAGTTCGCCAAAATCGGCACCTTTACCGCGCGCTTGAAACGGCGATAGTCATCCAGGCTGCGAATGGCTTCCGGAAAGATCATGTCGGCGCCTGCTTCGACATAGGCACAAGCGCGCTCGATAGCCGAATCTACGCCTTCCACCGCGGCTGCGTCGGTGCGCGCCATGATGACAAATGCCGCGTCGGTCCGTGCATCGACCGCCGCTTTGACTCGGTCGACCATCTCCGCAGTGCTGACAACCTCTTTGCCCGGTCGGTGCCCGCAGCGCTTCTGACCGACTTGGTCTTCCATATGCACGGCGGCTACGCCCGCGCGCTCAAACGAGCGTATGGTGCGCGCGATATTGAAGGCACCACCCCAGGCGGTATCGATATCGACCAGCAGCGGCATTTCGGTCGCCTCTACGATACGGCGCGCATCAGTCAACACGTCTTCCATGCTGCTAATGCCAAGGTCAGGCATACCCAGGGAATTGGCCGCCACGCCGCCGCCGGAAAGATAAAGCGATCTATAGCCTGTGCGTTTGGCCATTAGACCGGCAAACGCAGTAATGGAGCCCATCACCTGCAGCGGCGACTCGGCGGAAAGTGCGGCGCGGAAGGCAGAACCAGCGGAAATAGCAATCATCGGCGATTTACTCAAGATGGCCTCTCCCCACCGAGTGGGAGGCCGTGATCGCGAACCCTAGGTTCGCGGGGGCCCCGAATGCACCGGCGCAGCGCGCGGATGCCGGAGTGTGGGTTGGCGGTGAGGGGCCGGACTTGCGGAGTTCACGCATCATCTCGACGCAGTGCTTTTGACGTCGGCACCCTCGTCTAACATCACGCAGGAATTACCCCTCACCCCAACCCCCCCTCATGTAGGTAGAGGGGCTTAGAACATCGGGAGTGGCGTCGCTACTGCTACGACCCCAGCAAATGCGCCACTCCGGCTCGCTCTTCTTCAAGCTCTGCCAGCGTCTTGTCCATCATCGAGCGCGAATAGTCGTCTATCGCCAGACCCGTGACGCGCGTGTAGCTGCCGTTGTCGCAGGTTACCGGCACGCCATACATGACAGTCTCTGGGATGCCATAGCTGCCGTCGGACGGAATGCCCATCGTGACCCATTTGCCGTTGGTGCCAAGCACCCAGTCGCGAATGTGGTCAATGGCGGCGTTGGCGGCAGAGGCAGCTGAACTCAGGCCGCGCGCTTCGATAATCGCCGCGCCTCGTTTGCCGACCTTTGGGATAAACGTCTCGCGATTCCACGATTCGTCATTCACCTTGTCTTTCAGCGACACACCATCGGCGTGCGCCAGTCGGTAATCCGGATACATGGTTGGCGAATGATTGCCCCACACGATCAGCTTCTCGATATCGCCCACCGCCACATCGGCTTTGGCCGCAAGCTGCGACAGCGCGCGGTTGTGGTCGAGCCGCAGCATGGCGGTGAAGTTAGCCGGATTCAGGTCAGGCGCTGACTTCATCGCAATGTAGGCATTGGTGTTCGCCGGATTGCCAACAACCAGCACTTTTACGCCGCGCGAGGCGACCGCATTCAGCGCGCGGCCCTGCACGGTGAATATCTCGGCATTCTTGAGCAACAAATCTTTGCGCTCCATGCCCGGACCGCGAGGCATCGCGCCTACCAGTAGCGCGACATCAACATCCTTGAAGGCCACCATCGGATCGTCCGTGCCAACCATGCCGGCAAGCAGCGGAAACGCGCAATCTTCCAGCTCCATCATCACACCGCGCAGCGCCGCCTGCGCCTTTTCCATCGGCAGCTCCAGCATTTGCAGAATCACCGGCTGATCCTTGCCCAGCATTTCGCCAGACGCAATACGAAACAGCAGCGAGTAGCCGATCTGACCAGCTGCGCCGGTTACGGCGACGCGGACGGGGGACTTCATGGTCGTTCTCCAGTGTAGGGATTCGGGATGCGTCAACGTGGGATTGGGGATTGGGGAGTTGAGATTTTGAATTCGTTAGGAGCGGAGGATCGCGAGCTTCTGAGCCTCACCCGAATCCCGAATCACCTATCCCGCATCCCGACTTCAAACTAGCTCTGCAAAGAACTCGACAATTCGTGCAATACCCGGCGCCAGCTGCGGCGTCGGACAGGTATAGGAAATGCGCAACGAGCGAGGCTCGCCGAATGCCGAGCCGGGCACGCAGGCAACCCCTTTTGCATCCAGCAGTGCGTTGCAAAGATCCACATCGTTTTCGATGCGCTTACCGTTGTGCGACTTGCCGAACGCGCAGGCGATGTCTGGGAAGACGTAAAACGCACCTTGTGGACGCGGGCAGATAACGCCAGGGATTGCGTTCATCGCCTCCATCACCAGGTCGCGCTTGGCCTGAAACTCGGCGCACTTTTGCGTTGGCACATCCTGCGGTCCGCTAAAAGCCGCGACGGCGGCTGCCGTTACGATTTCCGGCACGTTGGTGATGTGGTTTGAGTTGAGCGTCACCATCGCGGTGGCGACGGACTCCGGCCCGGCCATCAGACCGACGCGCCATCCGGGCATTCCGTATGTCTTGGAAATTGAATCGACAAAAATCACCCGATCGCGCAGCTCCGGCCGGCAGTGAACGAAATTGCGATAGCTCAAACCATCAAACACCATGCGGTGATAGATGTCGTCGGTAATCACCCAAGTGTCTGGGTGTCGCACCAGCACGTCGGCTAGCGCGGCAACTTCGTCCGGCGTGTAAACCATCCCGGTCGGGTTGCTCGGGTTGTTGAACAGAAAGACGCGTGGACGATGCGACAGCGCTTCATCGAGCTGCGCGGGGGTTAGCTTGTAGTCCTGCGCGGCACCGCAAGGCAGCAGGCGAATCTTGGCACCGACGATTTCGGCGATGTCGAGATAGCTCGTCCAATACGGCGTCGGAAAGGTGATTTCATCGCCTTCATCGAGCAGCGCTTCGAACAAGTTGTAAAGCAAATGCTTAGCACCGACCGCTACAGCGCAATTGCTGCGCGCATAGCCCTCGAAGCCAGCTCTTTGGATGTGGGCAAGGAACGCGTCAAGTAGGGCGTCCGCACCACGGTTGCTGCCGTATTGGCCCGAATCTTTGGCCAGCGCATCGCGCGCCGCAGCGTACACGTGCTCGCCCGGCAAAAAATTGGGCACGCCAATCGAAAACGAAATAATGTCTCGGCCTTCGGCCTTCAGCCGCTTTGCCTTCTCGGCCACTACCATGATCGCGCTGGGTTTTGCGCGACCTACGCGACGTGCAAGCTGAGGCATTCCAACTCCGCTATTTTTTCTGCCAAATCGGCCGCTAAGATTACCATAGCGAATGCCGATGACTTGCCCGCCAACGCCGCTACGCGCTGCCGTTTCGTTTTTCTGCCTGACCTCGTGCTTCGCCGTGATCCTCGTCGTCGCTGGCTGCACGCTTCCGCATTTGCGATCGCCCTCAAACGCGCTCAACGACAGTGAGCTAAGCAGCGCGCTGCAAGAACTGCTCTGTCGGGTGGAGCCGAAATGCGTTGAGTTTCGCCTGCATGTGACCAGCAGCAGCAGTCAGCAAGCGGAGATGTTTCCAGACGGACGCCTGCAGCTGAATGTCGGGCTCCTGCTGGCGACGCAGGATGAGTCTGAAATCGCCTTCATCCTCGCGCATGAAGCCGCGCACCGCCGGCTGCACCACCAGTTCGCTCAAACGCCGGAACGTCGCACCCAACAAGAAGTCGAAGCCGACGCAAATGCCTTGACCGCCATAGCGAGTGCAGGAGTCGACCGCAATGCGGGGCTTAGATTGCTGAAGCGTCTCTTTGAACAGGCGCAACGTGAGGCCGCATCGTGGGCAGAAGACCCGCGCCAGACCCGCGCCCCCTCGGTCTCGGAGTCGCCCTCGTCCAAGCCCGTGGACGAGGGCATTTCGCAGGTCACAGCACGCATTCATGCGCTGGAACAGGCCAACTTGGCCACTGCCCGCCCTTCCTCGGATCCCGTCAGCGAGCAGAGGTGGCAGCGACTGTTGGCACCTTACCGGCTCAAAGCCAGCACAGAGTAAGCGCCGAGATCAGGGCCGCCGTGCAGCCTTTGCGGCGGTTGCGAATCCCGCTAGGCGATCCTTGAACTTCTCCAGAAGGGCGCCTGCATCACCGACGATATTCAGCGACTCAATTTTGTCGCCCTGCTTGATCGCATCAACCACATCCTGATCCGCCTCGCCAACGATCGCGCCGAATACGGTGTGCTTGCCATCCAGCCAGGGGGTAGCGACGTGGGTGATGAAAAACTGGCTGCCGTTAGTGCCAGGGCCTGCATTGGCCATCGACAGCACGCCCGGCTTATCGTGCCTGCGATTCGGCTTGCACTCGTCTTCAAAGCGATAGCCCGGGCCGCCGCGACCGCTGCCTTCCGGGCAGCCGCCTTGGACCATGAAGTCGGGGATCACGCGATGAAACGCCAAGTCGTTGTAAAAGCCCATCTGCGATAACTGCACGAAGCTCGCCACTGTTAACGGCGCGTCGTCTGCGAACAGATTTACGTGGATGGTGCCGCGATTGGTGACGAATTCAGCTTTGAGATTGCTCATGGTGGGGCTCGTGAAAAGGGGCGACAGTGTAAACCGCGTCGCGCCCTAGCCCACCACCACTTGGTTTGTTAAACCGATCCAGTCTGAACCTGCGTTAAGACGCCGAGCGCAAAAATCACGGTACACTTAGGGGCTTTTTGCCGACCTGCTGGCTGTACGCAGGCCACGCGCCCGAAATCCATCCCTAACAGAGAGTCCGCATCGACCGATGCGGCGAGCACCCGAATGTCTATCGCCAAACTGCGCAATATCGCCATCGTCGCCCATGTTGACCATGGCAAGACCACCCTAGTTGATTGCTTGCTTAAGCAGTCGGGCACGTTCAACGAACGCACGGTTACCACCGAGCGGATGATGGACAGCAACGATCAGGAGAAGGAACGCGGCATCACGATCCTGTCCAAGAACACCGCGATCAACTGGCAGGGCAACCGTATCAATATTGTCGACACACCGGGCCATGCCGACTTCGGTGGCGAGGTTGAGCGCGTGCTCTCGATGGTCGACTCAGTGCTGATTCTGGTCGACGCGATGGACGGTCCGATGCCGCAGACCCGCTTCGTCACCCAGAAAGCCTTCGCGATGGGCTTCAAGCCCATCGTGGTGGTCAACAAGATTGATCGTCCCGGCGCGCGCCCTGACTGGGTGATCGATCAGGTGTTTGACCTGTTCGACAATCTCGGCGCAACCAACGAACAGCTCGATTTCCCCATCGTCTACGCATCGGCGTTGCATGGCTACGCCAGCCTTGAAGACAGCGCGCGCGAAGGCGACATGACCCCGCTGTACGAAGCGATCATGAAGCACGTTCCGCCGCCGGAAGTTGATCGCGATGGTGCGTTCCAGATGCGCATCAGCCAGCTCGACTACAGCAGCTTCGTCGGCCTGATCGGCGTTGGCCGCATTCAGCGCGGCAAGGTCCGCACCAACATGCCGGTTAGCGTGGTCGATCGCCATGGCAAGAAGCGCCAAGGCAAGGTTCTGCAGGTGCTGGGCTTCATGGGCCTGGAGCGGATCCAGGTTGAGGAGGCCCAAGCGGGCGACATCGTCGCAATCTCCGGTGTGGCCGAACTCAGCATTTCCGACACCATCTGCGCCCTGGACACGCCAGAGGCGCTGCCGGCGCTGACCGTGGACGAACCCACGATCAGCATGACCTTTCAGGTCAACAACTCGCCGTTCTCGGGCAGCAAGGATTTCAGCGGCGGCAAGTTCATCACCAGCCGCCAGATTCGCGAACGCCTGGACCGTGAGGTTCTGCACAACGTCGCGCTGAAAGTCGAAGAAGGCTCGGACCCGGACAAGTTCCTCGTCTCCGGCCGCGGCGAGCTGCATTTGTCAGTGCTGATCGAGACCATGCGTCGCGAAGGCTTTGAGCTCGCGGTGTCGCGCCCCGAGGTGATCATCAAGGAAATCGACGGCGAGCTGATGGAGCCGATCGAACAGCTGGTGGTCGACGTCGAGGACCAGCATCAGGGCGGCGTGATGGAAAAGCTGGGCACCCGCAAGGCGCAGCTGAAGAACATGGAGTCCGACGGCAAAGGGCGCGTGCGCCTTGACTACATGATCCCGGCCCGCGGACTGATCGGATTCCAGAACGAGTTCCGCACCCTGACGCAGGGTTCTGGACTGCTGTTCCACGTCTTCGACCATTACGGCCCGAAGCAAACCGGCGCGATCGCCAAGCGCATCAATGGCGTGATGATCGCCAACGCCCCGGGCGTCACTCCAGCCTACTCGCTGGGACCCTTGGAAGAGCGCGGCAAGCTGTTCGCCGCTGAGGGCGACAATGTCTATGAAGGCCAGCTGGTAGGCATTCACTCCAAGGACAACGATCTGACCGTCAACGTGATCAAGCCTAAGCCGCTGACCAACGTGCGTGCAGCGGGCAAGGACGACGCGATCAAGCTGACCCCCGCGATCAAGTACACGCTGGAGCAGGCGCTTGATTTCATCGAGGACGACGAGCTGGTGGAAGTCACCCCGAAGGAAATTCGTCTGCGTAAAAAGCACCTGACTGAGTCCGACCGCAAGCGCTCGTCGCGCGCGGCGTAGTTCCCAACCGCGGGGCTGATTAAGGGCTGAGCGCCGAGACTTCCTCTGCGCTCAGCCGCCGCCAGCTGCCTTTGGCAAGTTCGCCCAAGGGCAGCCTGCCAATAGCCGTGCGAATCAAGCGGACGACGTTGATGTCGAATGCCGCCAGCAAACGACGAATCTGTCGATTGCGTCCCTCGTCCAATACAACTTCGAGCCAAGCACTGCGCTCAGCCGCGCGCAAGATGCGCACGGAGCGCGCACGCAAATGCTCGCCGTCGTCCGCAATGCCAGTCGCCATAGCCAGCAATTGGTCGCCATCGGGCAGTGCATCTATCTTGACGTGGTAGGTTTTCAGAGGGCCAGTTGTGGGGTCGCTCACCGCCGCCGCCCAGGCGGGATCGTTGCTAAACAAAAGTAGACCTTCGGATGCTTTGTCCAAGCGCCCAACCGGCGCGAGCCACGGCAGTCCAGACGCCTCGAAACAGCGATAGACAGTCTCCCGCCCGCGCTCATCTACCGTGCTGGTAACCAGTCCACGTGGCTTATTGAGCATCACATAGATGCGCTTGGACGCGCCTAGCAGCACACCATCAATTTCGATGCGGCTCGACGCCGTCGTCGGATATTCAGGGTCACTCACCGTGCGGCCGTCAACACGCACCCGGCCCGCGAGTACGCGCGCCGTGGCCTCGCTGCGAGAGCATGCACCGGCTCGCGAGATCGCCCTTGCAACACCGTGGCGCACGACTCCTAACGCCCTC
>JBBSIY010000102.1:0-10146 GCA_038257785.1 Lysobacterales bacterium | reverse complement strand
CGTTGCCTGCGACGCCTCATTTAGCGTGGTAAAGTAACTAGGTTCATATAGAAATAGAAACATGCCGCCTGCGAAGTTCCGTTTCGCGGGCGGCTTCTTTGGTTTTTGAAATTTTTTTCGGGAGTAGTGACGATGCATCTCAAGACTTTATTGGCTGCCGCGTTGATCGCGGGCACGCCTTTCGCAGCGAACGCAGCAGTGTTTGGCGCAGCAGTGTCCGGTGCCCAAGGGGCGACCGTGACACTCAACGTCTCCTACACGGGTGATGGTGCGGTTGCGGAAGCGCAAGCGGACCTGGACTTCAGCAACGCGAACATTACGATAAGCAATCCGACGATTCTTAATGGTGCGACGAACTGCTTGGTCGTTAGCCCAACTCGGTTGCGCATCATTGCGCCATCTGGTGGTGCTCAGCCATTGCCTGCCGGGCCGACTAACTATTGTAGTTTCTCGGTGGCGATTGGAGCAGCTGCGCCCGAAGGCCTTATTCCGTTCACTTTGAGCGCGCGGGAATGCTTCAATACGATGGGTGCAGATGTGACACCTACCTGCACTTTGGCTGCAAACTCTGGCGTAACCGTGGCCAACACGCCGGTCCCGCGTAACCTGACGTTCAACCCGGCACCGGGTTCGACCATCACGCTAGCGGGCGGAACGTTGAGCGCGGGCGGTACGTCTGCCACTTCCAACATCGCGGTAACTTCAACCGGTAACTCGGGCACGCCGACCGTGTCTGGTTGCGCCATTACAGGTGCTGGCGCCGCGAACTTTAGCGTTACGCCGACCAGTCTGTCGGGTTTCGACGTTACTCCCTCTCAGAACTTGGGCGTAAGCTGCGTTTACTCAGCCGTCGCCACAACGGCGACGTTGACCTGCACCGAAACTGACGGTGACACACCGGCGGGTGCGGCGCGTGCGTTCCCTCTGAGCTGCCCGGCACAGGCTGTTATACCTGTCAATCCAACGATCTCGGCGACGCCAGCCACGGGGTCGACGGTGACCGTGTCCGCCGGCTTGGTGGGTACGCAGGGCACCAGCACAATTGATTTCTCGGCCACCGGCGGTGCTGGTACGGGCGCAACGGTCATTAGCTGCACCTCGACGGGTAACGTTGTGATCGCCAATGCGCCGGGTACGCCGTCAGGCACCACGGCGATGCAAACGGTTACGGGTTCTGCACAGCCGCTTGATCTTCGCGTCGGCGTCAGCTTGACCGCCAACGCTCAAGCCCCGGCCGGTATGATCACCTGCACGGCAGGCGCTGCGACGTTTACCTACACGGTGAACGCGCCTGCAGGCAGCACCGTTGTGCCGCCGACCTTCATCCCGTCGTCGTCCACCTGGTCGACGCTGGCTCTGCTGAGCCTGTTGGGCGTGTTCGGTCTGCTGGCGGTTGGTTTCCGTCGCCAGTCGTAATCGATAAGCTCACATAGTTGAATCAGCAGGGGCGCTTCGGCGCCCCTGCTGCGTTTTGGAGCACGTGCTTTTGATTGCGAGGGTTCGGCGCGTGTGGATGTTGCGGCCGAATGTCTTCCGTCTGCTGCTGGAGAACCTACATGCGAGATCTGTATCCCGACATCACCCCATTTGACAGCGGCACGCTGCCCGTATCCGATCGCCACTCGCTCTACTTCGAGCAGTGCGGTAATCCCGAAGGCAAGCCGGTGGTCATTCTGCACGGGGGCCCGGGCGGCGGCTGCAGCGCAAAGATGCGCCGATTTCATAACCCCAAGCAGTACCGCATTATTCTGTTCGACCAGCGTGGCGCAGGGCGCTCGACGCCGCATGCCGACTTGGTCGATAACACCACTTGGCATCTCGTCGCTGACATAGAAAAGCTACGCGAGCATCTGTTCATTGATCGATGGCAGGTGTTCGGCGGCTCATGGGGTTCCACGCTGGCGCTGGCGTACGCGCAAACCCACCCGCAACGTGTAACCGAGCTCGTTGTGCGCGGCATATTTATGCTGCGGCGCTGGGAGCTCGAATGGTTCTATCAAGAGGGTGCTTCGCGTCTGTTTCCCGATGCATGGAAGCGCTATCTAGCGGCAATTCCTGCGGTCGAGCACGGCGACTTGATCTCCGCCTATCACCGCAGGCTAACGTCAGATGATTCCACCACGCGACTCGCCGCCGCTCGCGCGTGGTCAGTGTGGGAGGCGTCCACTAGTTTGCTACGCCCCGACACCTCATTTATCAACGCGCATGAAGATGCCGAGTTTGCTTTGGCGTTTGCTCGCATCGAAGCGCACTACTTCGTCAACGGCGGCTTTATGGAGGTGGAGGATCAACTGCTGCGTGACGCGTACAAGTTGGCAACAATCCCCGGAACCATTGTCCATGGACGATACGACGTGGTGTGCCCTGTGAAAAGCGCGTTCGATCTCCACGACGTGTGGCCGCAAGCTGAGCTCGTAGTAGTTGGCGACGCCGGTCACTCGGCATTTGAAGCGGGCAATGCATCTGCGTTGATCGAAGCGACAGACCAATACGCGGGCTGAGTTGTCGCCCAGCCATAGGGCGCGTCTTGGACGCGCCGACATTTTTACGGCATGCGGATTGCTGACAAAAGCGGCGCTTGCAACACGCGCCCTACATTGATGCTGCGATGCTCGCGATGTCGCGAGAGCCCGCCAAGTCGACTAGCTCAACTCGACGCGCGTTACGCCCCGCTCAGAAACAGCCAACGCTTCTCCAGACTCGCGCCAGTCCGCCAAGACGATGCGTTGAGTTCTACGGTTTGCCACGATGTGCTCGTGCTCTGTTGGCCGATGCGTATGGCCGTGGATGAGCCGATCAACGCCGTAGCTGGCAAGCAGTGACTCGACGGCGCAATCGTCGACGTCAGAGATTGTTGAGCTCATACCGCGCTGATGTTCGGCACTCGCCGCACGCGCTTGCGCGGCGTAGGCACGACGTACAGCGACAGGCTGGCTAAGAAAGGCCGCCTGCCAAACTGGATCGCGAACCTGCTTGCGAAAGTTTTGGTACGCGGTGTCGCTGGTACACAGGGCGTCGCCGTGGGTGAGCAGTGTCACGGTGCCGCCTACATCAATCACGCTCGGATCAGGCAAACGACGCATGCAGGCTCGCGCTGCGTACGCTCGACCCAGAAGAAAATCGCGATTGCCGCAAATGAAATAGATAGCCGTCCCGGCCTCGCTAAGCGCGCGCAGGGCGTGGGCTACGTCGTCTGCTAGGGCATCCGTATCGTCATCACCGATCCACGCTTCGAACAAGTCGCCGAGAATGTAGAGCGCGTCGGCGTCACCCGCCCTCGCGGCCAAAAAGCGCAGCAGGATGTCCTTCAGCGCGGGGCGTGAAGGATCCAAGTGCAGGTCCGAAATAAAATACGCCAGCATATTTTGTGCCGCTCGCATGCGGGCGCTATTGCAACGAGTTACTCGCTAGCGGGAGGTGCAGCATCCAGCAAATCGGCACGCTCAATAATGACCGCTTGCGTGGGTACATCCTTGGCAAACGGTCCTTGTGCCGATGTTGGAATCACGCGAATGCGATCAACTACGTCCATGCCTTCGACAACTTTGCCGAACACCGCATAGCCCCAAGTAAAGGTGTCTTGCTCACTGACAAAATCAAGGCGCGGGTTGTCGACGAGGTTGATGAAGAATTGCGCCAGTGCCGAGTGTGGTTCGTTGGTGCGCGCCATCGCCAGCGTGCCGCGCAGGTTGCTAAGGCCGTTCTTGGCCTCATTCTCTATGGCTGTGCGGGTCGGCTTGAGCTGAAAGTCAGCGGTAAAGCCGCCGCCTTGAGCCATAAATCCGTCAATCACGCGATGAAAGATCGTGCCGTTGTAGTGACCGTCTTTGACGTATTGCAAGAAGTTAGCGGTGCTTTTGGGCGCCTTGACCGCATCCAGCTCAATGATGATGTCGCCCTGATTGGTGCGCAGCGCTACCCGCGGGTTGGGGGCCACTGCGGCCTCAGGCAGCACTTCCGTAGACGCAGCCGGGGCGGTTGCCGGTGCTGGTGCATCAGTGGGCGTCTGCGAAAAAGCGATAGCCGGAAACATCAGGCCGGCAGCGATCAGAAGTCGAAAAAACATCGGGATCATTCCTAAGTGATGGGTAAGGGAGTGAGATGACACAGATGATAGCGCTAGCGTCTGTTGGAGGCACTGTCGCACAGTGGTGCGTGGCGAACTCGCGTGGCCGTTCGGCAGCTGAGTTGCCGCGATTGAAGAGGCTGGGCTCTGCATGTGAAGAGGCTGTGCTCTGCATCAATAGATGGCGAAAATTCCTGATTGTTGTCTCCTTCTGCTCGTCATTGCGAGGCCGGCCTCATCGGCCGTGGCAATCCAGACGCTGTACATGCGCGCTCGCAAATGGGGAGGATTCCGCGTGACGTGGATTGCCACAGCGCCTGCGGCGTTTCGCAATCACGGCGAGGGCGTTTGGGGCTTAAGTCACTCTCAGCCGTTTCCTGGGGAACAGATATCTCTCAATAACGAGCGGTCGCTCTTGCACCAGTAAATCTTCACACTCTGGCTTCAACGCGAGGCGCCGAACGCGATGGGCAGTCCGGCATAGTTGGGTGATTCGATGCTCAGCAGTCAGCCGACTTCACTAGCTTTTCAGTTAACACGCTTCGCGACACCTGCACGCTGCGCAACAGGTAAAATCATCGGCCCACGCATCATGACCGTCTTTTATGGCCTGTCGCACCCGCTTTGCTCCGAGCCCCACTGGTTTTCTCCACATCGGCGGTGCGCGCACCGCGTTATATAGCTGGCTGGAAGCGCGTCGGCAGGGCGGTGAGTTCGTTCTGCGAGTTGAAGACACCGACCGTGAACGCAGTACGGCCGCAGCTTTGCAGGCCATCGTTGACGGCATGCAGTGGCTTGATCTTGGGTTTGACGAAGGGCCTTATTATCAAACTCTGCGCTTGGATCGCTATCGCGAAGTGGCGGATCAGCTACTGCGCGCTGGCAAGGCTTACTACGCGTACGAATCGCGCGAAGAGATCGACGCCATGCGCGCGCAGGCGATGGCCGAGGGCCGCAAGCCGCGCTACAACGGCCACTATCGCGATCTGAACGAGCCGCTGCGCGACGATCCCAATCGCGTTCTGCGCTTCAAGAACCCGAGCGCAGGTAGCGTCGTGTTTGAGGACAAGGTAAAGGGCCGCATTGAGTGGAGCAATGAGGAGCTGGATGACCTCGTGCTGGTGCGCTCGGATGGCTACCCCACCTACAACTTCGCCGTCGTCATCGACGACATCGATATGAAGATTACCGATGTGGTGCGCGGCGATGACCACGTCAACAACACGCCGCGCCAGATCAACATCTATCACGCGCTAGGCGCGCCGGTGCCTACCTTTGCGCATTTGCCGATGATTCTCGGCCCTGATGGTGCCAAGCTCTCGAAACGGCACGGTGCGGTCAGCGTGATGCAGTATCGCGATGACGGATTTTTGCCGCATGCGGTGCTCAACTATCTGATGCGCCTCGGCTGGTCGCACGGCGATCAGGAGATTTTCTCGCGCCAGGAGATGATCGATCTGTTTCGCAGTGAGGACGTGAACCAGTCGGCCTCGCGCTTTGATATCGACAAGCTGTCGTGGATCAACCAGCACTATTTGAAGAACGATGACCCCGAGTCACTTGCGCCGCATTTCGAATGGCATTTGCGCGCAGCTGGCTTCGATTTGGAGTCGGGTCCACGCCCGGCCGACGTCATCGTCGCGCTGCGGGACCGGGTCAAGACGCTAAAGGAAATGGCCGAGCGCGCAGCCGTGTGGTTTACGCCGCTGACGCACTACGATGACGCGGCTGTCAGTAAGCATCTCGCAGGTGCCGGCGACACGCTGCGCGCGGTTCAAGTGGAACTCGCCGGTGTGCAGGACTGGACGCCAGCCGCCATTGATAGCGCGCTGCGCCGCGTCGCTGAAGCGCTGGGATTAGGCATCGGAAAAGTCGCGCAGCCGCTGCGCGTGGCAATCACTGGGACGGCGGTGTCGCCGTCTATCGATCACACCGTGTTCCTCACCGGACGGGATCAGGCGATGGCGCGGATCGAGCAGGCGCTCTCGCGAACGTGAACATAAGGCATCCGTACGCAGACAGTTGCCTGCGGTGCCGATGATAAGATGAATCACATGACGCAAACGGCACCCGCACAGGTCTGTTCCCATCCCGAGCACCACGTTCATGACGCTAGCAGCCTGCTGGCGGAAGTGGGCGAGGTGTGTCGTGAGCGCGGCGTGCGGCTAACCTCGCTGCGCGAGCACGTTCTGCGGCTGATTGCGCGCTCGCCCACGCCGGTAAAAGCCTACGAATTGCTCGAGCTAATGCGCGAAACGCACGGCCCTACTGCGCCGCCAACGGTGTATCGCGCGCTCGATTTTCTGCTGGAGAATGGCTTCATCCATAAGCTAGAGTCGATTACCGCTTTTGTGAGCTGTCACCATCCTAGGCAGGCGCACTCTGTGCCGTTTCTGATCTGCAGTCGCTGCCAGGTCGCGGTTGAGCTAGAAGACGAGCAGGTGGCCGGGCTGCTGGCGGAACGCGCGGCCGCGCTTGGCTTTCGGCCGCAGGCGCAGACATTAGAAGTGCATGGCATTTGCGCGCGCTGTTCGCAAAAGGCCGCATGACCACAGTTTTGACCGGTTGCAAAGCGTGTGTGCTGATCGCGTTGGCGATGGGCGCGAGCGCGCTGAGTGCCGAAGAGGCACCAGCAACGAGCAGCGTGGCGTCGACTGCGGTCGACGAGCCGGCGGTGCCGCCGTGGTCGGTTGAGAGCAGCCTGCTGGGCCCGCCGATACTAGAGCCAGCGGCAGACCCGTTGTCGGATGAGTTCATCGGTCCGCCGCAGATGCCGAACTTCAGCATTCTCGATCAAGAAGTGCTGCCCGGTGCGCGAGCGCGGCTGGAATGGAGCGCTAGTCAGACGTTTTCGGGTAGCGAAGTCATCAGCCCGGTGATCGTGGCGCACGGTGTTCGTCCTGGCCCTGTGCTTTGCTTAACCGCCGGCATTCATGGTGACGAGCTCAACGGCGTCGAGATTGTCCGTCGCATCGCGCATGGCGTGGACCCAAGCAAGATGAGCGGCACCTTGATTGGCGTGCCGATAGTCAATCTGTTCGGCTTCAGTCGCGGCACGCGCTATTTGCCAGATCGGCGGGATCTGAACCGGTTCTTCCCAGGTAGCCGCGTAGGCAGTATTGCTTCACGCATTGCGCAAAGCTTTTTTGACAGCGTGGTCAGCCACTGCGATGCGCTAGTTGATTTTCACACCGGCTCGTTTGACCGCAGCAACCTGCCGCAGGTGCGCGCTGATTTGCGTATTCCGGAAGTACTGACCTTCGCCGGCAAATTTGGCGCAACGCCTGTCCTACATAGCGCTGGTGCCAAGGGCATGCTTCGCTCGGCGGCTAGTCGGGTGGGCATTCCTGCGGTGACGTTCGAGTCGGGCGCGCCATCGCTGCTGCAGATACCGGAGATTGAGGCCAGCGTACGATCTATCGAAGCGCTGCTGTTCGAACTTGGGATGACCGCCGATGCGCCCGAACGCACCGAGCCGCAGGCAATTTTTTATGATTCGCAGTGGGTGCGCGCGGACAGCGGCGGCATGCTGATCAGCCACATTGTGCTGGGTGGCCGGGTATCCGCGGGGCAGTCCTTGGGGATCGTGGTCGACCCCATTAATAACATCGAACGCGAAATCAAATCACCGGTCAACGGGCGGGTGATTGGCATGGCGCGTAACCAGGTCGTACTGCCTGGATTCGCTGCGTATCACGTTGGTGAGGAAAAGACCGCAGATGCGGCGGCAGAAGATGCCAGCAAAGGCGACACCGCCGGCGCTGAAGAAGAGGAGTACGTCGATCCGCCGCCGCCCGAGCGTGAGTCGGAGGGAGACGGCGCAGCGGATGAGCCGGAGTGATCCACGGCTGCGCGCCGAGTAAGGTTCGCGCGTTGCACGTCAGCGTGCGGGTGAGTGGCTAGTACGAGTCCGTCGGAGTGCGTGGTGATCGCCCATCGCGGGGCGAGCAGCGAGCGGCCAGAACACACCCTTGGTGCGTATCGATTGGCCATCGAGCAGGGTGCTGACTTCATAGAGCCGGATCTAGTGCCGACGCGGGATGGCGTATTGATTGCGCGCCACGAGAATGAACTCTCCGGGACGACGGACGTTGCCGATCACGCTGAATTCGCTACCCGTCGAACGACAAAATCTGTCGATGGCGAGGCGGTGGACGGCTGGTTTGCGGAGGACTTCACGCTCGCCGAAATCAAAACCTTGCGCGCGCGCGAGCGCATACCGGCAATACGGCCAGCCAACACCCTATTTGACGGTCAAGAGTCGATTCCGACCCTGCGCGAAATCATCGCGCTGCTGCGTGAAGCGGAGACGCGCGGCCGGTGCGTCGGCATCTATCCAGAAACCAAGCATCCGCGCTATTTCGTACGCGATGGGCACTATTTGAATGGTTCGCCTATTGCCTGCTGCATCAGCACGATGCTGATTGCCGAACTGCAGCGCTGCGGTTTTACCGATCCGCGTCGGGTTTTCATTCAGAGTTTTGAGTTGGGAAACTTAGTGGCCCTAGCGACGCAGATCATGCCTGCAGCAGACACGCGCATTCCGCTTGTGCTGCTGATGGGCGAGCTAGGCAGCGATGCCCCGCATTCGCCTTCCAGCCAGCCCTATGATTTCTTTGGCAGCAGCGATGACGAGCTAACGGGTCACGTGCTCTATCGCTCATTGGCCTCCGCGCTAGATCGCAGCAGCGTCAGAAATATCGGTTATGCCGACCTCGCAAAACCCGTCGCTCTGCACTGGCTAAGGCAAGTCGGAATCGCTGGAGTCGGACCGTGGAAAGACAGCGTTTTGCTTCGCCGACGCGGCAGCGTGCCATCAACACATGCAGGCTATACGCACGCGCAGCTGACCGGGGACCTGCATCCACTGATCGCCGATGCGCGCGAAGCGGGGCTGCTGGTGCACCCTTACACGCTGCGAGCCGAACCCGTATTTACCGCCTACGACGAGTACGGCGTGCCGCTTTCGATGGAGGCAGAAATGGCTCGGTTGCTCGATGCCGGCGCGACCGGTTTCTTCACCGATTTTCCCGCTCGCGGCGCCGCCGTACGCGATGCGCGTCGGCGCGATAGCTGACGCTAGAAACCGTTGATTGAGCAGCTGGGTCCGCGTTCAATAGCGGTTTTCGGTTGGACTACATCTCAATATGGTCGAGCCCGTGATAGTCGCCGACGGCATCAATTACCGCTGATAGATGCGGGGTAATGTCGGGCGCATATAGCCTCGCGCGATCAACGTGTTCGGTCCAACCGAAAATCGACTGCCGCAGCTGTTCTTCGCTGCGCACGCGATCCATAACATCGCGCACGAGGCGCGCAAACTCGCTGGTGGTTGGGGCGCTGCCGAGCGCCGCAAATAGGCGGATTATTGAGTCAAGAATGGCGGACGCGTCGGGCGCTAGGCCGAAGTCGTCTAAACGAAAATCTAGGAACGCGCCTTCGGCGTCGGTCCAGACACGGTAGGCGAGCCGCGCCAGCGAGTGATATAGCTCGCCCTCGGCAATCAACACGATCAGAAGGTGCCTGCGGTTGGCAATCACGCTGGCGCTGCCAGTAGCCCATTCGCCAGTGCTGGCGAAAGTGACTAGGCGCAGCTGGTCGGCGAAGTCGGCGGTTTGCAGCTGGTCGAGGATCAGAATTGTCCGTGCGGCTTCGGAATAAGCGCAGGCCTCCGAGACCACACGCTCGAACGCTGTCAGAGCGGCTTCGGGCAGGCCGAGACTGCCGTCGTCTAGATGCAGCGGCAACGCTTGCGCCGGCGGCAGCGGGCGGCTGAAGTCGTGGTAAAGAATATGCGGATAGTCGAGCGCGTGGCCTAGCGCGTTGGCGAACGCGGTTTTGCGCCGGCCGCCACGTCCATCGACATGCATGACGCGCAGATGGCTGCTGTCCGCATCGAACAAGCAGCGGAGGGCGAAATCGTAGTCGGCGTTGGATTCGAAGCCGAAGTCGGCTAAGCGGCGGCGTAGGGACACGAACTGCACTCACGGCGGGGTGCACTGAGTTTAGCCAGAGCCGACATAAAAACGCTGCCGGCTATCGCGATCAATGAACCCTTGATCTAGCGCCGTTGATCCCGG
>JBBSIY010000101.1:0-10156 GCA_038257785.1 Lysobacterales bacterium | reverse complement strand
TTCGATTACCGGACAGTTCCTCTCAGGTAAACGCGGCATCGCGATGCCGACCAAGCGAACTGCGCCCGACCCCAGCCGCATGCTGCGAGTGCTGGGCGCTAGCGGCAATAATTTGCGCAATGTCGATCTGGAAATCCCAGCCGGCTGCTTCGTGTGCGTTACTGGCGTTTCGGGATCGGGTAAGTCGACGTTGATCAACGACACCCTGTATCAGCTGGCGACGCGCGAACTCAATAAAAGCAACGTGCAGCCAGCGGCGCATCGCGAGGTTCAGGGGCTCGACCTTTTCGACAAAGTGGTGGAGATCAATCAGTCACCCATTGGACGAACCCCGCGCAGCAATCCGGCCACCTACACCGGCTTGTTCACGCCGTTACGCGATCTGTTTTCGCAGGTTCCGGAATCGCGCGCGCGTGGCTACCTACCGGGCCGCTTCAGTTTCAACGTCAAGGGCGGCCGCTGTGAGGCCTGTCAGGGCGACGGCATGATTAAAGTCGAGATGCATTTTTTGCCTGATGTCTATGTGCCCTGCGACGTTTGCAAAGGTCGCCGCTACAACCGCGAGACGCTCGCCATCACGTACAAAGGCCACACCATTCACGACGTGCTGTCGATGACGGTGGAAGATGCACTTACGCTATTCAAGCCGGTGCCTGTGCTGGCGCGAAAGCTGGAAACGCTGATGGCGGTGGGCTTGTCGTACATCACGCTTGGGCAGTCGGCGACCACGCTCTCAGGCGGCGAGGCGCAGCGGGTCAAGCTGTCAAAAGAACTGTCCAAGCGCGACACCGGACGCACGCTCTACATTCTTGATGAGCCCACCACTGGCCTGCACTTTCACGACATCGAGCAGCTGCTGGGCGTGCTGCACCGCTTGCGCGACGACGGCAATACCGTGATCGTGATTGAGCACAATCTTGACGTCATCAAGACGGCCGACTGGGTAATCGATCTCGGCCCAGAAGGTGGCCATCGCGGCGGACAGATCATCGCTACGGGTACGCCTGAGCAGGTCGCAGCCAACCCGGCCTCACATACCGGTCGCTTCCTCGCCCGTATGGACGACATGCGGGTGAAGCCGCGCAAGAAGGCAAAGGCCAAATGAGTGCGCTTTTGAACATCAGCGAGCACAGTCTGCGCTGGAGCGATATGGACGCCTTCGGCCACGTCAACAACGGTCGCTTTCTGACCTACTTCGAAGATGCGCGACTACTCTGGCTGCAAGCGCTGCCGCAGCCCTGGGTCAGCGAGGCACTTGCACCGCTGCTGGCGGCAGTACAGATTAACTTTCGGCAGCCCTTGCAGTGGCCGCAGACGATTCGCATCGAGCTCAGTACCCAGCGCATCGGCAACAGCAGCTTGACGCTAGCGCACCGCGTGATTGCAAGTGACAACTCGAACGTGGCCTATGCCGACGGCACCAGCGTGATGGTGTGGACCGACCGCCAAACCGGCCGACCTGTTGCCCTGCCGGCGTTTATTCGTCTCGCCGCCGAGACGCCGTTAGCCCAATAACGGCGCTTTGATGCAGAACCAGCGCTAGTGATGCGCGTGTTCGTGATCATGGGCGTCGTCATCGCCCTCGCCTTTACGCACTTTCATAGCGACAGGCAGCAAATCCCCATCTTCCGTCACTAGATCAACCAGCACCGTTGCCCCTTCGCGAATATCGCGTTTCGGCCGCATCAGCATCAGATGCACACCGCCGGGCGCAAGCGTCAGGCTGCCATCTCCCGGCACTTCCAGACCCGACAGCGCACGCATGCGCATCATCCCTTGATCTTCGTACGACTCATGGAACGCCACTGCTTCAAACGCATCGCTGCTGGCATCGACAATTTTCAGCGGCGCTGCTGACTCACTGACCAAGGTCGCATATCCCGCCATCGCCTGCGCACCCGGCGGCGCGCTGCGAATCCAGCCATCTTTGGCAGTGAAGCGGACGGCATCAGCGGCTAGAGCAACGCTACTGACCAGAACTAGCAGGAGAACGGTGATTTTTTTCATGGCGCAATTTTAGCCCGGCTTTCTGATCAATGCGCAGCACCCTGATTGCATCGATGAATCAATGAGCGCGGGCCGTATCGGGCCAACCGGCGAATGGAAAGCGATTGCCTAGCCGGGCAGGAGATAATCGCAAGTCCGCGTGCTGCGTGGAAAGGCTGGACTACGGGTTAAGGGGCGAGCGGCAAACGTCCAGCGGATATGCGCATCTTTGCAACCCAAAAGAGCTCGCGCCTCCGCGTTCTTAGCTGCGGCCATCAGTTAGGCTTACAGCTTTCGTCGAGGAAGCCACTCATGATCCAACAGCGCGCACATGCCGATGACATTGTTGAAATTCAGCTATCGCGACCGCCGGTCAATGCGCTCAGTCCGGAGCTTCTGCAGCAGCTGCACGCGGCCATCAACGATTCGATCAAGCAAGGCGCGCGCGGGTTGGTGCTTTCGGGGCTGCCCGGCTTGTTCTCGGCTGGGCTCGACGTACCCGCCTTGCTAACGCTCGATGCCAAGGGGCTGGAAGCCGCGTGGCGCAGCTTCTTTCGCGTCTGCGCGACGCTGGCGGCAAGCCCCGTTCCCAGTGTGGCTGCCATCACCGGGCACAGCCCGGCGGGTGGCGCGGTAATCAGCCTGTATTGCGACTACCGCGTGATGGCTGAAGGCAACTTCCGCATTGGCCTGAATGAAGTTCAGGTCGGACTAATCGTTCCGGAGGAGATCCAGTACGCGTTCCGACGCCTGCTCGGCGCGCACCGCGCGGAGCGCCTGCTGGTAGCGGGCGCGATGATCGAGTCGGCGCAGGCTGAGCGAATCGGGCTGGTGGACGCCCTAACGCCGGTCGATCAAGTCACGCCAGCGGCGATCGGCTGGCTGCGAGAAACCCTGGCCCTGCCGCCTAAAGCCATGCTGCGCACTCGGCAAATGGCGCGCGCTGATCTGGTCACAGCCATGGGTGATCCCGAAACCCTCGACCTAAGCGCTTTCGTTGATGGCTGGTTTGGCGACGAGACACAGCGCGTGCTGCACGCGCTGGTCGCCAAGCTCAAATCACGCGGTGGATAGCACTGGACGCTGGCCGATGACTTGTCCGGAGGCGCGCCAACCTGCCGCGACCTCCGCAACGCTCAGGCACCTTTAGCAACCGGCCGGCCGGGGTCGGCAATCCACTCGCTCCATGAGCCCGCATAAAGACGTGACCCCGGCATACCGGCGTGCTCCATCGCGAGCACGTTGTGACACGCCGAAACGCCCGAGCCGCACATGTGGACGACGTCGGTTTCTGGCTGATCTTTGAGTATTTTGGCGAATTCTTTTCGCAACACCTCGGGCGATTTGAAGCGGCCCGAGCGATCTAAATTTTGCGCGTAATGGCGATTCACCGCCCCGGGAATATGCCCGGCGACACGGTCAATCGGCTCGACCTCGCCGCGAAATCGCTCCGGCGCGCGCGCGTCAATCAGCGCACCGCTGTTGCTGGCCATGCGCGCGGCCAGCACGGCGATTGAGGCCACCGACCGCACATTGAAACGCGCGCTGTAGGCCAACGCTAGCGGGTGCGGAACAGCTTTCTCGACCGCTCGTCCGCCTGCGACCCACGCGGTCATCCCGCCATCCAACACCGCCACTCGCTCATGCCGCAGCGCACGCAGCAGCCACCATAAACGCGCTGCGTAGGCACCGTCCGCGCCGTCATAGGCCACCACTTGAGTGGCTGGGCCTATTCCCCAGCGGCCCAGTCGTGCGCAAAGTGAGGCCGCGTCCGGCAGCGGATGTCTGCCGCCGCCAGTTTTCCCTAAATCAGAAAGGTCGCGCTCCAAATTGGCGTAAACGGCACCCGGAATATGCCCCGTCAAATAGGCACGTTCGCCAGCTGCGACATCGCGTAGGTCGAAACGACAATCGACGACTACCAGGTTTTTTTCGCCGAGCGACGCTGCCAGCTCGTCGCAGGAAATCAGAGTTCGGCCATTCATTTCGTGGGTACCGTGGGCTTGCTGAATCGTCAACGACCGATCAGTCGCTGACGAAAGTTGACCAACATTGCCGCTGTGGCGCCCCAGATTAAATGTTGGCGATAGCGGAACTGACAATAGTCTCTCATTCGACCGCGATAGTCAGCCTGCCGCTGTTCGCAGTTCGCTGCGTCGAGCAAAAATGCCAACGGCACCTCGAATGCTTCGGCCACTTCACGCGGGTCGGGAATGACCGTGTAACTGGGGTCAAGCCGCGCAACCAGGGGCAAAATGCGGAACCCTGTAATAGTTTCGTAGGGATCAATAAACCCGAGCGGCTGAATTAAGTCAGCGGCAATCGCCACTTCTTCTGCGGTCTCGCGCAATGCTGCCGCCACCGGCCCGGAGTCAGAAAGCTCAATCCGTCCGCCCGGAAAACTCACCTGACCAGCGTGCGTCGTGACGTGTTCGGTACGGCGGGTCAGCAGCACGTAGGCGCCGTCATATCGATTAACAATGCCGATCAGTACGGCCGCCGGGCGGCGCAGTTGCGCAGGCGGCAGAACGTCCTCGATCTCAGCGGCATTCCACGCGGGTCCCGCGGGGGGATCGTCAAGCGGATAGAGACGGATCCCGGTAAGCACGTCGTGCGCACCGATTGAAGCTGCTTGCATGTTTCGATAGCCCGCGCTCGGGCTCACGCTGTGCGTTTCGCTTCGCGCTCAGGCAGCACATGCAGCATTAATGAGAGTCGCGCCGAATCATTCAAAGTGCTCCAAGCGGCAATCTCATTGGCCGTTCGGTGACAGCCTTCGCACAGCCCGTCAGCGTCAAGATTACAGATGCCGATGCAAGGCGACAGCACGGCTTGGCGCGGCGTTGGTGTGTCAAAAAAACCCATACCGAAGGAGGCAGTGCCGATCGCGATTACGCGACCGGCACCCGCCCACTCTTATTTGACTTCGACCAGCGTCACGTCGAACACGACGGCCTGACTCGGACCAATCGGCGAACGCGGCGAGTCGCCGTAAGCGAGTTCAGACGGCAAGAACAGCTCCCACCGCGAGCCGGCCTTCATCAGCGGCAGGGCTTCCTGCAGGCCTTTCAAAGGCGCATCGGCGACTTTCATCGTCACTGGCTGATTGCCTTGGTAGGTGCTCGCGAACTCCTGCCCGGTATACAGCGAGCCGCGGAACTGCAGCTTGACCTCGCTGGTAGACGCTGGGCGTCCGCCGGTGCCATCTTCAATCACGCGATACTGCAGTCCACTCGGCAACGTGACGATGCCAGGCTTGGCGCGGTTAGCCGACAAGAACTGGGTGCTCTTAGACTTGTTCTCGCCTGAAACGCGCTCAAACTCGGTACGCATTTGCTCTTGCAGTTTGGTCTGCATTTGCTCCAAGGCAGTACGCATTTCTGCGTCGGCAACCGCCGGTGGACGCTTGCCGTAGCCGTCTTGAATCGCGCGTATCACGGTGTTGACGTCGACCTCGATCTTGCGCTCGGTGAAGTCTTTGCCAATTTCGTAGCCAATTGAATAGCTGAGCTTGCCCTTTTCGGACGTGGTGTCCTGAGCGAGCGCGGCATTCGTACCCATGATCGCGAGCATCGCGATCGCCAAGCGAACCTTCATCGACAGCCTCCTGAAGAACAAAACGCAAACCCAGACCATGCTGGTCTGGCTAAAAGACCGCTAAGGATACCGGTCGGGCGAAGCCGCCGCCAGAAGGAATGATGGCTTCCATTCAGTCGCCACCCAGCGATACCCCCGCCACAGAACGGCAACGACGCCACAAGTTCCCGCGACGCCAACTCACAGACGCATACAATTCAGTCTTCCTTACTTTTAGGCGATGCCTGCATGTCGAACTCAACTCTGCTGGTTGAATCGCGCGGCCCGATTCGCGTGATCACGATCAACCGCCCGGACAAGCTCAATGCGCTCAACCGCCAAACCCTGAGCGACCTGCACGCAGCATTTGCCGACGCAGCAGCTGATACGTCGGTGCGTGTGGTTGTGCTAAGTGGTGCGGGCGGCAAGGCGTTCGTGGCCGGCGCTGATATCACCGAGTTTGCGAGCGCGCGACCGGTCGATGTGCGCGAATTCTCGCGCTACGGCCAACAGCTGATGAGCCGCATAGAGGCGCTGGGCAAACCGGTGATCGCGCAAATCGACGGCTTCGCACTGGGCGGAGGCATGGAATTGGCGATGGCGTGCCACCTGCGCATCGCCAGCGAAAAATCGCGCTTTGGTCAGCCTGAGGTGAACCTCGGGATCATTCCAGGCTTTGGCGGCACTCAGCGCCTGCTGCGACTTGCGGGTCGGCAGGCAACGCTCGAGCTTTGCCTATTCGGCGCGCCAATCGACTCAGCGCGCGCGTTGGCCCTTGGCATCATCAACGCCGCGGTGCCGCCGGAGCAGCTCGAAGGTGAAGTGATGAAGCGCGCGGAACAGCTGGCTGCCGCGGCACCGATTGCGTTGCGCGGGATCCTCGATGCCGTGCTGATCGGCGGTGAATGCCCACTGCCGATGGCGCTTGACTATGAAACCCAGTGCTTCGCCGTGTGCGCGTCAAGTGACGACATGCGCGAGGGAGCACAGGCATTCCTCGAGCGTCGCAAGGCTGTGTTTCAAGGTTGCTAACCGAGCCCATAAGACTACGTGTGACGGCAACACGCTAGTGATCTCGATATGACGACAGACGCCATCACGCGCGGTCCTTTGAGGCCATTTCATGGCGGACTTCGTCTGCCCGGCAACAAGCATGTCGCGGCATCAACGCCGATCGTCCGCTGCCCGCTGCCCGCGGTTCTGCATGTCCCGATGCAGCAGCATGTCGGCAGCGCCGCACAGGCGACGGTCGCGGTCGGGGACACGGTAGTCACCGGCCAAATGATCGGCCGTGCGGACGGTCACCCCAGCGCCCACGTTCACGCGCCTGCCAGTGGTGTTATTGAAGCAGTGGGTTTGCGCCAGCTGACGCATCCGTCGGGCATCTCGGGCATGTTCGTCAGCATCCGCTGCGCAGCGGCAGAGACAGTCCCTGCAACCTTGGCGCCGATTGTCGATTGGCGGGAGCAGCCGCAGGACGTGCTTCGGCAGCGAATACGCGACTGCGGCGTCGTTGGACTGGGAGGCGCGGCATTTCCTACCTCTGAGAAGCTCGACATCGGTCGCCGCGTGCTGATTTTGAACGGTGCCGAATGCGAGCCTTGGATCGCCTGCGACGACCGCCTCATGCGCGAGCGGGCGGGCGAGGTGATTGCCGGAGCGCACCTACTCGCCTTCATCACGGGCGCCACGCAGACGCTGCTGGCGATCGAAGACTCGATGACGGAGGCGCTATCGGTGATGCGGGCTGCGCTCGAATCAGACGACTCAACCGATCACGTGGTCGAGATCGTGAGCGTGCCCACCATCTATCCGCAGGGCGGCGAGCGCCAGCTTATTCAGGTCCTTACTGGCACCGAGGTACCGCGCGATGGCCTGCCGCGCGATGTCGGCGTTCTGGTGCAAAACGTAGCGACCGCTGCCGCCTGCTGGCGCGCGGTAACGCTTGGCGAGCCGCTTACTCGACGCATCGTTACGGTCACGGGATCGGGTGTGGCGCACCCGGGCAACTTTGATGTCGCCTTGGGCACCTCAATCGAGCATCTGATCCTGCAAGCGGGCGGCTACACGTCGGCCGCCGCCCGACTACTGCACGGCGGCCCGCTGATGGGATTTGCTTTGCCGCACGACGACCTGCCCATTGTCAAAAGCAGCAACTGCATTTTGGTCTTGAGCGCCAGCGAGGTGAAGGACCCAGCGCCTGAGCTGCCCTGCATACGCTGTGGTGCCTGTGCCGACGTCTGCCCTGCTCATCTGCTGCCGCAGCAGCTGCTGGTGTTCGCGCAAGCCTCGCACTGGGATCGCCTGCGCGAGCATGGTCTGGCCGACTGCATTGAGTGCGGCTGCTGCGACCTCGTATGCCCCAGCCATATTCCACTGGTCGAACACTATCGGCATAGCAAAACCGAGCTGCGCCGGCGCCAACAAGATGCACAGATGGCGGCGGCCGCAAAGGAGCGCTACACAGCCCGCGGCGAACGGATGCAGCGTGAAGTAGACGAACGCGCGGCGCGCCTCGCCGGCCGTCAACAGTCGACTTCCGCCACGGCCGTACAGGCAGCGATTGATCGGGCGCAGGCGCGGCAGCTAGACACGCCGCCCGAATGAGGACGTTCGAAACAGCCGCCGCACCGCACCTTCCGCCGCGCCGCAGCGTGCGGTCGGTCATGGCGCTGGTTCTGCTGGCGTTGCTCCCCGGCATCACGATGCAAACGCTGAGCTTTGGCAGCGGGCTTATCGTCCAAATCGCCCTGGCAGTGGCGTTCGCGATGGCCTTTGAAGCGCTGATGCTCAGCCTGCGTAAGCAGCCGCTCGGTCCCTTCCTGAACGACCTCAGCGCGCCGCTTGCGGGCGTGCTGTTCGCGCTTTGTTTACCGCCGTTGACGTCTTGGTGGATCAGCCTAATCGGCATGTGCGCGGCGATGGTGTTGGCCAAACATTTGTATGGTGGGCTTGGCTACAACCTGTTCAACCCGGCAATGGTCGGCTTTGCCGTCGTGCTGCTGTGTTTTCCGCTTGAACTATCGCGCTGGCCCGAGGCTTGGTCCGAGCAACCGGTTGCCCTTGGCGATACGCTGCGGGCGATCTTTCTCGGCATCACCCCGCCTCCCAGCTGGGACGCGATCGCGCAGCCCACTCCGCTGGACGCTCTGCACAATGCCGCGTCAAAAGGACTTAGCCTGAGTGAAATAGCAAATGAGCCGGTGTTTGGCGCGTGGGGCGGTCGCGGCTGGGAGTGGATGGCACTGGCCTACGCGGCCGGCGGTGTGATGCTGCTTTGGCTGAAGATCATTCCTTGGCAAGTGCCGGCGGCGCTATTGGGAACGGTCGTGGTGGTCTATGCGCCGCTGCACTGGTATGACCCCGGCGTCTACACCACACCGTGGCAACAGATGCTGATCGGCGGCGTCATGCTGGCGGCATTCTTTATCGCAACCGATCCCGTCACCGGCTGCACCACGCCACGCGGACGGCTTGTCTTCGGTGCGGGCGTTGCACTGCTAACCCTTGCCATCCGCCAGTGGGGCGCTTATCCCGACGGCGTAGCGTTTGCCGTGCTGCTGATGAACTGCGCGGCACCGTGGATCGACCTGCACGCGCGGCCGCGCATCTACGGTGAGCGAAAGCGCAATCTATGAGCGAGACGCGATCGACCTTGGGGAAAATCGGGCTGGCAGCATTGACGCTCGGAGCGTGCGCGCTGCTCGCAGTCGCACTGTTGGGCGGCACCGAGCTGGTTACTCGCGACCGTATTGCCAGCGCCCGCGCTCAAGCTGAGCGCGATGCGCTCGCGCTGGTGCTGCCGCCCTCGCGCTATGACAACGACATTACCACTGACCGAATCAGCGTCATCGCACCGGGATGGCTTGGCGATGACGAACCGCTGTCGGTGTGGCGCGCACGGCGCGCTGGCGAGCCTGCCGCACTTGTCCTGCAGATGGTTGCCCGCGATGGCTATGCTGGGGCAATCCAGCTGCGGCTTGGCGTTGACGTTGATGGTCGCGTCACCGGCGTGCGCGTGGTTGAGCACAAGGAAACGCCCGGATTGGGTGATCCCATCGAAGCCGAGCGCAGCGACTGGATTCTTAGCTTCGACGGCAAGTCATTGCAGTTGCCCGCCGCTGAGAAGTGGACGACGCGACGCGACGGCGGCGAGTTCGATCAGTTCGCAGGCGCCACGATTACGCCACGCGCGGTGGTACACGCGATTCGCCGCGCCCTCGAGTATGTCGAGCGACACGGACACACCCTTTATGCAGCACCCAATGACAGCCAGTTGGAACACGCCGATGCGCCCTAAAGCCGCGCGCACTGGCGCTACCATGCACCCGCTATGGAAGCACGCGCTATGAAACCGCCAGCGTCGCCGCGCAGCATCGTTGAGTACGGCATCTGGTCCGGCAATGCCGGACTCGTCCAGCTGCTTGGCCTGTGCCCGCTGCTCGCAGTCAGCAACTCAGCCGTCAACGCGCTGGGAATGGGTTTGGCCACCATGCTGGCGCTAACCTGCAGCAGCGCAGCCATCGCGTCGATTCGCCACATCACGCGACAGGAAATCCGTATTCCCGCGTTCGTAGCGGTGATTGCCGCCGTG
>JBBSIY010000100.1:0-10156 GCA_038257785.1 Lysobacterales bacterium | reverse complement strand
TGGCCCCGAGCGCCCAGACGAGATACCGGCGACGCCAACCGACAGCGCGGCGCCCGATCAACAAACCGAACCGAGCGACGGCGAGGACAGCGTCTACGAAGCGGAAGCATTCGACTGGGGCGATGATCTACCGCGTGCGTCGGCGTCTGGCAGCGGCACCGATGATCGCGAGCAAACAACGCCTGAAGACGACGCCGGCCTTGCCGGCCATCTGCTGTGGCAGCTCAATCTCACGCCTATGTCAGCGCGTGATCGCGCGATCGGCGTCGCAATTATCGATTCCATCGACGACAACGGCTACCTGCACGAGACAACCGCTGGGCTGATGGCCGCGGTGCAAGCGGATTTCAGCGCCGACGCAGACGAAATCGAGGCTGTGCGCTGCCGCATTCAGCACTTTGATCCGCTTGGCGTGGCGTCGCGAACTCTTAGCGAGTGCCTGTGTATTCAGCTCAACACGCTGGAGGCCAAGACCGATGGACTTGAGCTGGCAAAGCAAATCGCCGCCCACGAGTTAGAGAATCTCGCCAAAATAGGCGCCGAACGCTTGGCAAGGCAGCTGGACGTTGAGCCAGCGGCCATGGACACAGCGGTGCGCCTGATTCGCAGCCTAGACCCGCGACCCGGCTCGCAGTTTGCCCGCAGCAGTGTTGAATACGTATCGCCCGACGCCTACGCCTTTCGCTATCAGGGTCGTTGGGATGTGCGATTGGGCGGGCACTCGCTGCCGCGCTTAGGCATCAACCAGCATTACGAGTCGATGATCGGCACCGCCGCACGCAGCGACGCTAGCTACCTGCGCGGACAGCTGCAGGAAGCCCGCTGGCTGATTCGCAGCCTAGAGACCCGCGCCGACACGATGCTGCGCGTCTCGCGCGCCATCGTCGGCCGGCAAAACGCGTTCCTTGATCACGGACCAGAAGCGATGCGCCCGCTGGTGCTGCGTGAAATTGCCGAAGAGGTGGGCCTGCATGAGTCCACCATCTCGCGGGTCACCACGCGAAAGTACCTTCACACGCCGCGCGGCACATTTGAATTGAAACATTTCTTTTCAAGCAGCTTGGCTACCACCGATGGCGGCGCTGCATCGAGTACCGCGATACAGGCCATGATTCGCCGCCTGATTGACGCAGAGAGCGCACGGCGACCCTTGTCTGACGCCAAACTTGTGACCGAGCTCAAGGCGCAGGGGGTCACCGTAGCCCGGCGAACCGTGGCAAAATATCGCGACGCGATGAATATTCCCTCATCCAACGAGCGCCAGCGGCTAAGCTGAACTTGAGATGCAGCACATGCCCAAGCTAACTGGCGCGCGGCCCTTGCCGCCCCCAACTATTTCCTTGCATGAACTGCCGGCGGCAATGCCGCTGCGGCCGGCGGCGTGGTGCGACTTTTGCGGCTCAGATAACCGGCTATCGCACAACTAGGAGGTCAGCATGAAGATCGAAGTCAGCGGTCACCAGATTGATGTCACCCCGGCCCTACGCGAGTACGTGGTCACTAAGTTGGAGCGTCTGGAGCGTCATTTCGACCAAGTGCTGGATGTTCACGTCATATTGAGCGTGGATAAATTGGAGCAAAAGGCGGAAGCGACCCTCAACTTGACCGGCCGCAGCCTGCACGCTAACTCGGTATCTGAAGACATGTATGCCGCCATCGACCTGCTGATCGACAAGGTTGATCGTCAAGTTTTAAAGGTGAAAGAAAAACTCACCGACCATCATCGCGGCGAGTCTGCTGCGCGTACCGGTAGCTTCGGCTAACCACCCATTCCGATTTGATTTGGCATCCGCAATGCACCTGATTGATCTGCTCACTCCTGCCCGCGTCGTTGCGGGTGCCAATATCACCAGCAAGAAGCGCCTGCTTGAGCTGCTTGCTGGGCTGCTCGCCGATGGTCAGGGCAGTGACTGCGAGCGACGTATTTTCGACAGCCTGTGTTCGCGCGAAAAACTCGGCTCTACCGCGCTCGGTCACGGCATTGCCATTCCGCACGGCCGCAGCGATGCGCTCACCACCGCGTCCGGCTGCTTTGTGCAGCTCGATGAGCCCATCGACTTTGGCGCACCTGATGGCCAGCCGGTCGATCTGCTGTTCGCGATGGGCGTCCCCGAGCACTTCACCAATCAACACTTGCTGCTGCTGTCGCAGCTGGCGGAAATGTTCAGTGATCCCGCACTGTCAACGCGCCTACGCGCCGCCACAGACGCCGCCGCCATGTTTGCGCTGTTGGCCAACTGGCAACCGACACAAGCTGTCGCCGCTTAGCCGCTTCACGGCGTCTGGCACTCGCTCATGCAGGCCAGAATTTCCGCGCGCGAGCTATTCGATCAGCTCAAAGATCGCCTTGAGCTGAAGTGGATTGCCGGTCAGCGCGGCGAAGCGCGGGTGCTGGAGTCGGGTGACGACCTGCGCCGCAGGCCGTCCTTGGTTGGCTACCTCAATACGATTTACGCCAATCGCGTGCAGATCATCGGCACCGATGAGCTCGCCTATCTCGATGGTCTCGAGCCGCGCTCACGTTGGGAAACGCTGGCCAAGATCGCCAACGCGAAACCGCTGGCACTGCTGCTTTCAAAAGATCAATCCTGCCCACCCGATCTGCGCGACGTAGCCAACGAATCCGACACCGCGCTGTGGGTGTCGCCTCGACGCGGCCACGAGCTGCTGACCTATCTGCAATACCATCTCGCCCGCGCCTTGGCTCGGCGTATCACCCTGCACGGCGTGTTCATGGAGGTCTATTCGATAGGTGTTCTGCTGACCGGAGAAAGCGGCGCGGGCAAAAGTGAGCTGGCGCTGGAGCTCATTACACGTGGCCACCGTCTAGTCGCTGACGACGCACCTGAGTTCACCAATATTGCGCCGGACATTCTGGATGGCACCTGCCCCGACCTTTTGCAGGATCTGCTGGAAGTTCGCGGACTCGGCGTGCTCAACGTGCGCGAAATGTTTGGCGACACGGCGGTGAAGCGCAACAAGTATCTCCGCTTAATCGTGCATCTTGAGCGCCAAGACCCTGAGCGCGATCCCAAACCTGTTGATCGCCTGTATGGCGATGTCAGTCATCGCGACGTGCTGGATATCAAGGTACCGTTGATTACCCTGCCAGTCGCACCGGGTCGCAACTTGGCCGTACTGGTGGAAGCTGCCGTTCGCTCGCACGTGTTGAAATCAAAAGGGATCGATGCGGCGCAAACGTTTGTTGATCGACAGGCGCATCAAATGCGCCATCAGTCGCCGTGGTAGCGGAGCTTGGCCGAACAGGCTGGGACACTAGGCTTGGCAGATCACATTAGGTATTCCTTGGTAATCCACGCATGAACACAGCACCTCGGTTGACCGTCGTTTCCGGACTCTCGGGCTCCGGCAAAAGCGTCGCATTGCGTACGCTCGAAGATCTTGACGTCTACTGCGTTGATAACCTGCCTTCGGACCTGCTGCCGGACTTTGTGCGCAGCGTGCTCGACGGGGTCGATCCTCCGCAGCGATTGGCCGTCGGAATTGACGTGCGCAATCGGCGTGAAGACTTAGGCCATCTACCGCAGGCGCTGGCGCAGGTCGGCGAGATGGGCATTCAGCACGAGCTGGTGTTTCTCGATACGCGTGATGACGCGCTGCTAAAGCGCTACTCAGAAACTCGCCGCAGACACCCGCTGAGTGAGCGCGGCATGCCCTTGGCCGACGCGATTGCACTCGAGCGCCGCCTGCTGAAACCTCTGATTGCCCTCGCTGATCGGGTGATCGACACCAGCGAGCTCAATGTCCATCAGCTGCGCCGATTGATCGTCACGGAACTTGGCACGGGACAGTCGCCAGGCCTTTCCATTTTGCTCGAGTCGTTCGCCTACAAGCGCGGCGTGCCGATCGATGCCGATTTCGTCTTTGACGCGCGCTGCTTGCCCAATCCGCACTGGAATCCCGGACTGAGGCCGCTCTCTGGCCGTGATCGAGCGGTTCGCGAGCACCTTGACGTGGACCCGCTAGTCACACAGTTCTTCAACGACGTTGCGACATTCTTAGATACCTGGCTGCCGCGCTTTGAAACAGAATCTCGCAGCTACGTGACCATTGCGTTTGGTTGCACCGGCGGACGTCATCGTTCGGTTTACCTAGCGGAAAAGCTTGCCGACCACCTGCGCGCAGGTGGGCGCGAACAGGTGGTGAGCTTTCATCGCGAATTGGACTGAGCCACGCACGCACCGACTGATTCTCGGCCCGCACCCTGCCGCAAAAACACGTCGGGCGCTGGATTTCTCCAGCGCCCGACGCTACGGCTAACCGAATCTGTTTAGCGCACCGGGCGCACGTCTACCTCAACTTGGATGCGATTGCCCGGGTTGTAGTCGGTTGTTGTGCGGTACGTCTTACCTCCGAAGCGATAAGTAACGTCATAGCCAGTGACGGTTTCGTCGCGCACATAGTCGGTCTGCGTGGTGCAGCGATTTTCGTAGCGCGTGTATTCGCGACCGCCACTCACGTATCCGCCACCGTAGCGTCGCTGGTCATCACGCACGGCGTGGTAGCCGAGCAGTGCACCAGCCGCCGTTGCCGCGTCGCGGCCGTGCCCACCGCCAAACTGATTGCCGATGACGCCGCCGACGATGGCGCCCAACACCGCTGGTGCACGATCACGACGAGCACTCTGATAGCGCGCTGGCTCGCGATACACCACCGGCTGCTGATAACACTCTTGGTTCGATACCGGTCGGTCGTAGCTGCTGATAATCGGCTCGACGCTCAGGACGTCAGCCCACGCGTAACCGGCTTCGTATGTATCGTTGTAGCCCGCCGCAGATGCCGATCCGGTCAGCGCGAAGCTCGCGGCAATGAGGGTAGCAGTCAGGGTGCGCTTCATGGTCAGTTCCTTCATCGCGGACGCGAACGGTCCGAGCGAGGCCAACGCTAGGGCTCGCGGACTTAATCCCTTCTGAACCCCCAAACTCTGTTCATCTGCTCGACAGCGACAGTTGCCGAGCAGACAGCTTCAGCGTTCGATGCGCATCCAACCCATTGAACATTAAACAAGTTGTCTAACAGGGCGCAGATTGTGTCAATTCAGCTTTCCAAGCTCGCGGACATGCTGACAGGGATGGAAAGCGCTCGCGAGATGACGCAGTTCCTTTTCGCCTCTTCCGCTATTTCCGCAAATTTCTCAGCGCTGCAGCCAGGCACGGTGGCGCTCACAGTGAGATGAACGCCCGTCGCTGACGGCGGCGATGTCTCCATATGCACCTCGGCGCGCGTATCAATGCGCGCAGCCGTCAGTCCGGCGTTCTGCAGCATGAAACCTAGCGCCATGCTGAAGCATCCGGCATGCGCAGCGGCAAGCAACTCCTCCGGGTTTGTGCCCTTCTCTTCACCAAAGCGCGTATTGAAGGAATACTTTTGATCGGCGAACAGGCCGCTCTGCGGCGTGCTCATACAACCTCGACCGGACTTCAGATCGCCTTCCCACCACGCTGTTGCATATCGTTTCATGGCCATCGATTGATCTCCTGAGAAATAGGTGTCGCCGACCCATTTGGGTTGGAAGCGCAGTCTACGCCGACCGCCATGTTGCACTGCATCGTTGACCATACGACAACAGCCTGAAACTCTAGCGGTCAGTCTTTGGGGAGGATCGCCGCATGCCCGCCTACCGCACTGCCGATATCCGCAACATTGCACTCACTGGGCACGCCGGCGCCGGCAAGACCACATTGTTCGAAGCACTGCTGCAAGCCGGCGGTACGCTGCAAACGGCCGGCAGCATCGAGCGCGGAACCACGCTGTCGGATTTTGACCCGCTAGAGAAAGCGCGCGGCCACTCGATCAACTCAAGTATTGCGTCAATCGACCACGCTGGCGCCCACGTCAATCTGATCGATACGCCGGGATATACCGATTTTCGCGGCCCTACCCTGTCGGCACTAGCCGCGGTCGAGACCTGCGCCGTGGTGATCAACGCAGGACTCGGCATCGAACACAGCACGCAACGGCTAATGGACTATGCGCGCGCGCGGCGACTTTGCCGGCTGCTAATCGTCAACAAGATCGATGCAGAAAACACAGATCTCGAAATGCTGGTTGAGCAGCTTCGTGAGGCGTTTGGTCGCGAGTGCCTGCCGATCAATCTGCCGGCGAAAGGGCGCAGTGCAGTTGTCGATTGCTTCCGAACGCCGGAGGGAGAAAGCGATTTTTCCTCGGTCGCGCTTGCACATCAGCAGATCATCGACCAGGTGGTCGAGATCAACGAAGAAGTCATGGGGCACTACTTGGAGGAAGGCGAAGAAGCATTGTCGGGAGAGGAGCTTCACGACGCCTTTGAGCAGTGTCTGCGCGAGGGCCACCTGGTGCCGATATGTTTCGTCTCGGCGCGGACCGGAGCAGGCGTACGCGAACTGCTGGATGTCATCGAGTCGCTAATGCCCAACCCGTTTGAGGCCAACCCGCCACTTTTCTCAAAAGGCGAAGAGGCGCAGCCGCTGTCTTCGAGCCCCGACGAGAGCGCCCATGTCATCGCCGACGTGTTCAAAATCGTCAACGATCCGTTCGTTGGCAAGCTGGGCATATTCCGCATTTATCAAGGGACCGTGCGACGCGACACGCAGCTGTTTGTCGATGACGGCAAGAAGCCCTTCAAAGTCGGACATCTGTTCAAACTGCGCGGCAAAGAACAAATTGAAATCGACGATGCCATTGCTGGCGATATTGCCGCAGTCGCCAAGGTAGACGAAATCCACTTCGATGCCATCCTGCACGACAGCCACGACGAAGATGAGATCCGTCTCGCGCCGTTGGATTTCCCGCAGCCCATGTTTGGGCTCGCCGTTGAGCCGCTGCACAAAGGTCAGGAGCAGAAACTCGCGACCGCACTGCACAAGCTGCATGAGGAGGATCCGTGTTTTCGCATCGAGCACAACGCTGAATTGAACGAAACGGTTATTCGTGGACTAGGCGAGCTGCACATCAAGCTGATGCTGGAGCGCATGAAGGATCGCTATCAAGTGGAGGTCAGCTCTCGCCCGCCGCGCATTGCCTATCGCGAAACTGTCAGCGCCAAAGCAGATGGTCATCATCGACATAAGAAACAGACGGGCGGTGCAGGTCAGTTCGGCGAAGTCTTTTTACGCGTCGAACCGCTGCCGCGCGGCAGCGGCTTCGAGTTTGTCGATGAAGTTAAAGGCGGCACCATCCCCAACCAGTTTCTACCCGCCATCGAGAAAGGGGTGCGCATGGTGCTTGAGCACGGCGCACTAGCCGGCTATCAAATGCAGGATCTTCGCGCCATCGTCTACGACGGTAAATACCATCCGGTCGATTCGAAAGAAGTGGCCTTCGTCTCTGCCGGCAAGAAAGCCTTTCTCGATGCCGTGGCCAAAGCGCGCCCTATCATTCTCGAACCCATTGTCAACCTCGACGTGTCTGTGCCCGAGGCGCATATGGGTGATGTCACCGGCGGACTGGCCAGCAAGCGCGCGCGCATCAACGGCACCGATTCGCTGCGTGGCGGTGAACTGGTCGTCAAGGCACAGGTGCCGCTTGCCGAGGTAGGCGACTACGCGAGTGAATTGAAAGCGCTCACCGCCGGCCGTGGCCGCTATTCGATCGAGCTGAGCCACTATGAGCCCGTGCCTCCCAACGTACAAAAGCAGCTTACGGAGGCATATCGGCCGCGAGCAGAGGAGGACTGACAAAACAGTTCAGCGTTGAACATCTCGCGCTGCACGAACATCAGCCCGCCTCAAACAACCCGCCTTGCGCCTGCGCGTCCCAGCGATCCATAAAATTGGCGAGGCCCACACCGACCAGACGGTAGCGCGTGGTCGGATCGAGACCCACGCGCTCACGCAAAGCTAGCGCGATATCGGTGAGCTGCTGAGCCGACGACGGTGGTTCGTGCGGCGTGTGGGTGCGCGTCAGCACGTGGAAGTCAGCGGTCTTGAGTTTCAGCACCACGCTGCGAGCAACGCGCTGGCTTTCTTTGCCCGCCGACCGCCACGTGCGATCAGCCAGTTCACGGATCGCTGGCGCGAGATCGGTTAGTAGCAAATCTACGGCGAATGTATCTTCGGATGAAATTGACTGCGTCGGCTGATTGGGCGCGACACGGCGCTCATCAATACCCATCGACAGCTCGTGCAGACGCGCGCCCCAGCGACCGAAGCGCTGCTCCAGCGCCGTGCGTCCAACGCCGCGCAAATCGCCAACCAAGCGGATACCCAGCGCTTCAAGCTTTGCGGCCATGACCTTACCCACGCCCGGAACGACGCCTACCGGTAGCTCAGTCAAGAATGCTTCGACATCACCGGGACGAATCACAAACTGACCGTTTGGCTTGCGCCAGTCGGACGCGATCTTGGCGAGAAATTTGTTCGGCGCAATGCCGGCGGACGCGGTCAGCTGCGTCTCTGAAAATATTGCCGCGCGAATATGCTCTGCAACCGCCGTCGCAGAGGGCAGCTGGGTCTTGTTCTCTGTCACGTCCAGATAGGCTTCATCCAGCGACAGCGGCTCAATTAGATCGGTGTGGCGGGCGAAGATGGAGCGAACAATCTGCGACGCGGCGCGGTAGCGAGTGAAATCGGGCGGCACAAATACGGCATCGGGGCAGAGGCGTTCCGCACGTAGCGCTGGCATGGCTGAGCGAACACCGAAACGCCGCGCCTCATACGAGGCTGCGCACACAACCGATCGCGCACCCCGCCACGCAACCACCACCGGGCGTCCGCGCAGGCTTGGGTCGTCGCGCTGTTCCACCGATGCGTAAAACGCATCCATATCGATGTGGACGATCTTGCGCATGCGCCATCACATGAGTTGGTGAGGTCATTGTCGCCGCAGAAGCGCTCGCTCCCAAGCGCGCGCTCAGGCGTTGGCAGCTGGATCCGCCAACAAAAAAACCCGCACCGGGAACGGTGCGGGTTTCATTTGAATACAGGGCCGCGCGCTGTGCGCGGCCCTGTAAAGACTTGCTACTACTGACAGCCCTGCACGCGGATATTGTCGACCGCCCAACCGTTCGGTGTCGTGCCCACCGTGTTGCTGTCGGCACTCGAGCGGAAACGCAGCTGCACGGTCTGTCCCGCGTACTCGTCAAGCGTAAAGACAGTTTGCACGGAATTGCCACCGGCCGGCTGACGGCACCATGCCTCATTCGGTGAAGCAGGATTACCACTCGACAACCTGCCCGGGTAAGGATCCAGCAGGTTGCTGTCGTTGCCCAAGGCGGTGAAGGTCGCACCGGCATCGGCGCTGATTTCGACATTTGCACCGTCCCAACAGTTCGCCGTTCCATCGGTCTCATAGCTATGGAATGCGTCAAAGGTTAGCGTCAGCTGGGCGATGTTTGGCACCGCGATAGCGGGCGACGTTAGCGGCTGATCAGCTGTCGTCGCGGAGTTGCGCGCGTACCACGCCCGCGTCGTGATGCCGGTACCCGCCGGCGGCACAACCTTGGTCCAGTTCGCGGCCGCATCACCCGGCGCTGCCGGGTTGGTTACCCATGCAATCGCGTCGCCCGACACGTCATCAGTAAAGGCTGTCGTCAATGTAGTGCCAGCGCGGCACACGTTTGGCGTGTCGGTAGTAAACGAGCGCACCGTGGACGCCATGCCGTCGCCGCAGAAGTTCTGCGCGGTCACCCGCCAAAAATACTGCGTGGCGGACACCAGCGCTGCCGCCGGTGTGAACTGCGTGCCATCAACGACCGCGCTTTCGACGACATCGGTAAACGCGGCATCTCGCGCCAGTTCAACGCGATAGGTGATCGCGCCAGGCGACGCCAGCCACGTCAACACGGGACGCACCGACGCCCCGCCATTTGCTGCCGGGCTGCTTTGCACAGGCGCTGCAGACGCTGCAGACGACACGCCAAGCAGAACCGATGCACTGCCAACAGCCGGACCCGCTGTGGCAGTAATCGTGCCGGTGTAGAGCCCAGGCGCATTGGTGCGCGCCCCGGTCAGGGTCACGATGGAGCGGCCACCCGGGGCAACCGTCGCCGGCGCGAACGCGGGCATAGTCGTGACCGGGAATCCGCTCGACGTTAGCGTTGCGTTGCCAGTTAGACCACCAAGCCCCGCGACGCGCACGCTAAACACCGGGTCGCTCGCGCCTGTGCTGCAAACGGCTAGGCGCTCACTCGGCGCTTCCACCACTAGCGCTGGGGTGC
>JBBSIY010000099.1:0-10175 GCA_038257785.1 Lysobacterales bacterium | reverse complement strand
GCGCCGCCCTGAACACTCATCGAGAACGGTTGAGCAGCGAGATCAGTGCCAATCAGGATCCGGGCTGCGCGCACCCCCTGCGTGGTGGGCGCAAAGACGACCTCAAAACCGCAGAACTCGTCTGGACCCAGCACCTCGCCGCTGCAGGCATTCATGGTCAGCGTGAAGTCGGCGCTGGCGACACCCGCCAGGGTGATCGTCTGCACGGCAAAATCGACCGCGCCCGTGTTCTCGATAACGACCATTTGCGCCGGAGATGACTGGCCCACCGCGATGGCCGCGAAGTCGAGTCGTGCGGGCGAGATGTCGATGCCAACGGGGTCACAGTCGATGATGACATTGGTGATGTTGGCACCCGCCAGCGTGCCGCTGCCGTTGATCGTGGTGCAGAGCCGGGTCGGCCCGATCGGCTGCGAGGCGACGGTGACCATGTAGCTCGATCCGTCCTGCTGCGGCGCGGCAAACGTAAACGACCCGTTGGCCGAAATCGCCAAGTCGTCACCGCCGTTGTTCCGCAGCACCAAGCCCGAGCCACCCAGGCCCGTAACCGTGCCACCGACGGTGAACTGATTGATAACGCAGGCAACCGAAACATTGGTGACATTGGCACCGGTCAGCGTGCCGCTGCCATTGCTGACTGTGCAGGTCTGACTCGGAGCTCCGGGCCGCGGAACCACGCTTGCGGTGACTGTGTAGGCAGAACCATCAGCCAGAGCGGCAGGGAAGGTGAACGGCCCATTGCCTGTGGCAACAACCTTGCCTCCAAAGTTGTTCTGCAGCAGAAGGTGGTTGCCACTCAGTCCCGAAATGGCGCCGCCAATCGTGTACTGATTGGCGGCGCAGGTGATTGCGACGTTGCTGACGTTGGCACCCATCAGCGTCCCACTGGCGTTGGCGACCGTGCAGGTCTGACTCGGCCCGCCGGGTTGCGTCAGTACGGTCACGGCGTAAGTCGAACCGTCGGCCAGCGATGTGGCGAAGGTGAACGCGCCGTTGGCGGTGATCGGCAGATCGTCACCGCCGTTGTTCTGCAGCAGCAAACCCGAGCCAGTCAGGCTAGAGACCGTGCCACCGACTGTATATGCAAGTTCAAACACATATGCCGCACCGGCCGCGCTCGCCGAGTTGTCGCTCTGACCGCCATCGACGCTGGTGGCATTGCTGTCCTCGAATCTCGCGCTCACCATCATGGTGTCGCCGGTGATCGCCACCGAGGTGCCGAACTCGTCACCGGTATCGGGGTTGCTGGCCTTCAGGTAGGCCTGCTGATTCCAAGCGGCGGATCCATCGCGCACAAACACGTAGGCCGCGCCGGCACTTTCCGCCGCGTTGCTGTTCTGATTGCCGTTGACGCCGCTGGCGCTACTGTCCTCACCTCGCGCGCCGACCACCACGATGTCGCCGGCGATCACCAACGACTCGCCGAACAGGTCACCAGCATCGGTGTTGCTGGCCTTGAGGTAGGTCTGCTGGGTCCAGTCGCCTGCAATATCGCGCACGAAGACATCGGCCGCGCCGGCTTGAGTGGCCGAGTTGTTGCCCTGATCGCCATTGACCTCTGTGGCGTTGCTCTCCTCGCGCAGCGCGCCGATCACCACGCTGTCGCCGGAGATCGCAACCGACTTGCCGAACAGGTCACCGCCGCCTGTGTTGCTGGCCTTCAAGTAGGCGTCTTGCGACCAGTTGCCTCCGCCATCGCGCACGAACACATAGGCTGCTCCGGCTTCAGCCGCAGCGTTGTTGCCCAGATCGCCGTCAACGCCGGTGGCGATGCTGTCCTCCCGCTCCGCGCCCACCACCACGGTGTCGCCAGCGATTGCCACCGACGCGCCAAACGCGTCAAAGTTGTCGGTGTTGCTGGCCTTGAGGTAGGCCTGGTGGCTCCAGGTGCTGCTGCCGGTGCGCACGAACACATAGGCCGCGCCGGCAAACGAGGCCGTGTTGTCGGCTTGATTGCCGTTGACGACGTTGGCACTGCTGGCCTCGCCCAGCGCACCGACCACCACGATGTTGCCGGCGATGGCCACCGAGTTGCCGAAAAAGTCAGCGCTGTCGCTGTTGCTGGCCTTGAGGTAGGCCTGCTGAGTCCAGTTGCCTGCGACATCGCGAACGAATACATAGGCCGCGCCGGCTTGATTGGCGGAGTTGTCACTCTGATCGCCATTGACACCGTTGGCGTTGCTGCCCTCGAGCGATGCACCGATCACGATGGTGTTGCCGGCAATCGCGACCGTGTCGCCGAACAGGTCACCGCCGTTGGCGTTGCTGGCCTTCAAATAGGCTTGCTGCGACCAGTTGCCCGCGCCATCGCGCACGAACACGTAAGCCGCACCGGAATCCGTCGCCGAGTTGTCGCCCTGATTGCCGTTGATGCCGGCAGCGCTACTGTCCTCTCTTGACGCGCCAACCACCACGGTGTTGCCAGCAATCGCGACCGCGTTGCCGAACAAGTCACCTGCGTCGGTGTTGCTGGCTTTCAGGTAGGCCTGCTGCTGCAGTACTGGGTCGATGGTGATCGGATAGCGTGCGGCGCTGGCATCGACGCTGAGTACAAGCTGTTTGCCATCGTTGGCAAAGTGGGCTGCCAGCGTGCGGCCGTCGGCATCCCAGACGTGCAGATTGTTGTAATCCAGTGCCGCGTTGCCCTGGGCATCAAGCATTGCCACATCACGGCCAGTGGCCGCCACGCGCGGGGTGAGTTCGCCGGCGATGTCCAGCGCAAAGCGCAGGGTGTCGCCATTGCCTGCCGGCGGCTGGTGCACAGTAAAGCCGTGTTCCAGACCGCGCTGATCGTTGACGAACCATTCTTCCAGTCCATCGCCATACCGAAACACGGTGCGCTGGCCGCTGGCCTCGATACGGATTACCGACGCTGCCTGCTGCTCTTGGCCGGCAAGGCCCCAGCGCGCAAGCCGCAGACCAAACTGCCAGCGGCCATGATCCGGGCTGATCACCACACCGTCTTCGCTGAAAGCACTCAACCACTGCTGGCCCGGATTGCGCGCCCGGTAGCCTTTAGGCTGCTGATCGGAATGCTCCACGGCATGGCGCTTTCCTTCATACGCCGCGCGGATCGATTTCCAGTCGCTGCTGGACAAGTTCTCGGGCAATGCGACCTTGCCGTCTATGGTTGCCGCAACAGTGACAGACGGCGCAATGACGGCCGTTGCCTTGTCCGCCGAGGAAGTGCCAGACCATGCCGACAGAACGAACATCAGACAGAACAGAGCAGACCTGGCTGCGCCTGGCGGGACGGTGGTGCGTTGCGAACCGGGCATGGTGAATCTCCAGTGCTGTAGCACCCAGGGGAAACTCTGATCAGGTCACTTGCGACAAATCTCGGGTTCGTGGAACTAATTGGTTACGCGTCGAATTCAAAACAAAAATCGAACATGTTCAGAGGCGGCGGCCGAGCAACGCAGTCAGGCGTCTGCCCAACCGCGCTATCGGGCGGGTTGCGAACCTCACCATTCGGATGAGGTTGGGGGTAGTCGAAAACTTCGTATGCCCATCAGCGCCTTGGACGGCACCGACAGCGGTAAGCTGTGAGATCTAGGTGAACGTGATGTTGCCGTTCTCACCCTGGACCGCAAGGGATGATCCGTCTGTGCGTTTCCGAACATGACTGTTCGCTATTCGTTTCCGAACAGACCGGCAACGACTCGAAAGGGTGGGGCTTGCGCATTCTTTGCTAGACCAACCCAACTAGCCTTGGCTCTGACGTTCACGCGGCGGCCACACACTGTACGGCGGGTTCTTCGTAAGAGATTGCTAGTCGGCTGATGAGCGGCGCACACCCATGCACGGGTTCGCGAGGTGGAGCGCAATCCTTGCCCCATTCCCACTCGCCGACTCCTCAGCCGACCGCCAAGATATTTCGCGCGAAGAGTCGCGCCCATATTCACCCCGCCGCTATTTGGCGGCAAAGCACCCGCTCTCGCCTGAACTCGGGCCTCGAACGTCCCCTATCGGGCACGCAATTCTGACCACGCGCCAGTGGCCGCTGTTGGCCTATTCCGTTGAAAAACTCCGTTGAATTGAGCATCTAAACCTGGTTCACTGACTTCCCATCAATCGAGTGGAATTCGACGCGATGATGGGACGTCAGGAAGTCGGTCAAGCGCCTCTCTTCTACGCCTTCAACTTGGAAGAGCACGTTCCAGCGAGCCACCTTCTTCGTGGCGTCGATCACTTCTTGGACTTGAGCGAGCTGCATAGTCACCTCGCTCCTCACTACAGCCACACGGGTCGCCCTTCGGTGGATCCAGTTCTGCTTATCCGAATGCTGATCGTCGGCTACTGCTTCGGCATTCGCTCCGAGCGCCGTTTGTGCGAAGAGGTGCATCTGAACTTGGGCTACCGTTGGTTCTGTCAGCTGGGTTTGGAGGATTCGGCGCCGGATCACTCGACGTTCTCGAAGAATCGGCATGGCAGATTCCGCGACAACGACACGCTGCGTTTCGTGTTCGAAAAGGTGCTGGAGCGTTGTCTGACCGAGGGCTTGGTGGGTGGCGAAGGCTTCGCAATCGATGCCAGCGTCATCAAGGCCGACGCCAACCGCCAACGTGGCGTGCCCGGTGCGGAGGCGAGTTGGGACAAGGAGTCGCCGCTTACGCGACCGGTGCGCGAATACCTGGAAGCGCTCGACGCCGCCGAGGAACCGCGCAAGACTCCCAAGAACATCTCGTTGACCGATCCCGCATCGCAATGGACCGCCGCACCTGGCGGCCCCGCGTTCTTTGCTTACTCAACCAACTATTTGATCGACGTGAAAGCGGGTGTGATTGTCGACGTGGAAGCCACGCCGGCGTACCGAATCGATGAGGTCAACGCCACCCGCACCATGATCGACCGCGTCGAGGATCGGTTTGCAATCAAGCCAGAGTGTCTGATTGGCGATACCGCCTACGGCACATCCGAGATGTTGGGCTGGATGGTGAACGAGAAGTCGATCGAGCCGCATGTCCCGGTGTGGGACAAGGCCGAGCGCACCGATGGCACGTTTTCCCGCTCCGATTTCGAGTGGCGCGAGGAAGAGAACCAGTACGTCTGTCCGGCAGGCAACACACTTCGCAGCGATCGACGAAAGTTCAGCGAGCCGCGCTCTGGTGTGACGAAAGCCGGCACCATTATTTATCGGTCGAGCGAAACCGACTGCAAGTCGTGTCCGATGAAGCAACAGTGTTGCCCTAACACTGCGATGCGCAAAATCAGTCGCCACCTCAACGAGCCGGCACGCGATGTCGCGCGTGAGCTGTCAAAAACACCGAGGTATGCGCGCTCACGAAGGCATCGAAAAAAGGTCGAGATGCTGTTCGCACACTTGAAACGAATTCTGCGATTGGATCGATTACGACTTCGAGGCCTGAAGGGTGCTCGAGATGAGTTCCTACTGGCCGCAACAGCACAAAACTTACGAAGAATGGCCGCGTGGTTGATGCCAAAAGGTCAAATGGCAATGGTTGAAGTGCCCATCTGAGGCGGAAGGGCGCGATGCGCCCGAAACTTTGCCTCCGCCAGTGACGAAATTGATCAACCGGTCCACCAGAGCGGCAGGAGCTAGACCGCCAGCATCGAGTTTTTCAACACAATAGACCGACTTCGGCCGGTCAGATTCTCGCCGGATGCGGGCAGTTTCGACTGCGAAGGTGGTCAGTTGGCTTGGCGAGACTGGTCAACGGGCTGGCGGCTTGCAATCCATCCGCAACTAAGCTTTTGGGATCTCATGTCGCCTCCGATAAACAGCCGATTCAACTGAGGGTGCGAAAGGTCGCCTTCTCGCGACGCCTTCAACTGCTTGATCAGCTACTTCTAAACAGGCCAGTGGCGGCGAGTCCGTTGCGGGTATTCTCTATCCAAAAATCTGTTCCGCAATTTAGAACACCCCCGCGCCACGCCTCGCTCTCAGAGCATCGGTTTTCAGCGAATTGCGGAACGGTTACACTGCTGCAGGCGGCGGAATTGCTGGGTTTCCTGGTCGGATTCGAAATCCGGTTCACGGTTTTACCGTGACGAGGGTTCGAATCCCTCCCTCTCCGCCACTCACTCGTTTTAGGCTTTTTTCTTTCGGGATTCCCGGCCCGCGCGCAAAGCGCACTGGCGCTCTTCTTGGCCAAGAACCTGCGGTTCTTGAGCGGCCAAGCTCGCCCCTCCCTCTCCGCCACTGACTAGTTTTTTGCTTTCCTCTGTCGGGGTTCCCGGCGCGCGCGCATGACTTCGTTTTGACGCTTCGAACGCTATCTTTCCTTGATGGCGCTAAATCACTCTCAGGCGGTTGAAATCGAAGGCCACGGCGTCGCGGGTGTTTGGATCTTGTCCGTCTACGTAGACCGCGTCGCGTGAGCGACCTATCAGTCCGTGCCTTTCGCGCCACCGAGGTCACAGCGTGACAACTCGCCGCAGTGAGTTCCGCGGCAACAAGGCCGCGCTGCCGAGCAAGCCGTGCATGGTCTGTGGCCTGGCAATGAGCTGGAGGCGGCGCTGGGCCAAGAACTGGGCTGAGGTGAAGTACTGCTCTGAGGCCTGTCGTCGCAAGAAGGTCGCGCGTGACTGAGCTGCGTGCTTTGGTGATCGTGCTGGGCGACCAGCTTGATCTTGATGCCGCAGCGTTTGACGGCTTCGACGCGGAGCTTGATGCCGTGTGGATGGCTGAGGTGGCCGAAGAATCAACGCACGTTTGGTCAAGCAAGCCGCGAACCGCAGTCTTTTTATCGGCCATGCGCCACTTCGCGCTGGCCCTGAGCGATAAGGGCTGCCAGCTTCACTACACGCGATTGGACGCTGCCGGCAGCAGCGCCTCTCTTGCAGCGCAGCTGCAGTCCGACATCGATCGTCTTAACCCGGGCCGCCTAGTGCTGACAGCGCCTGGCGATTGGCGCGTGCTGCACGCGCTCAAAGGGGTCGCCACGGCAAACGACCTGCCGCTCGACATTCGCGAAGACCGCCATTTCTTCAGCAGCGTTCGAGATTTCGCTGCGCATGCGAAAAGCCGCAAGTCGCTGCGCATGGAGTATTTCTATCGAGAGCAGCGCAAGCGTCATCGCGTCTTGATGGAGAACGACGATCCGGTTGGCGGGCAGTGGAATTTCGATGCTGACAACCGCGAGTCGTTCGGCGCAGCAGGCCCAGGAGCCGTGCCAGCGCGCGCAACGTTCGAACCCGACACCATAACGCGCGAGGTGATCGAATTCGTCAACCAGCGCTTTGCCGATCATCCCGGCCAGCTCGACAGCTTCGCTTGGCCGGTCACCCGAGAGCAGGCTCTGAAATCCCTTACGTGTTTTATCAACGAGCGTCTGCCGCTTTTCGGTCGCTATCAGGATGCAATGTGGCCCGACGATCCGTGGCTGTATCACTCGCACGTGTCGTCAGCGCTCAATTTGAAACTGCTCAACCCTCGCGAAGTGGTCGCTGCGGCGGAAGCGGCGCATCGTGACGGCCACGCGCCGCTGGCCAGCGTTGAAGGATTCATCCGTCAGATTCTCGGTTGGCGCGAGTACGTTCGTGGGATCTACTGGACGCAGATGCCGGAGTACCTGCAGCGCAACGCGCTCGACGCCCAGCACGATCTTCCGGCGTGGTACTGGACCGGTGACACCGACATGGCCTGCCTGCGCGACGCGATTTCGCAAACGCTAAGGCACGGCTACGCCAACCACATTCAGCGATTGATGGTCACCGGTCTATACGCGCTGATGCTGGGCGTGCAGCCGAAGCAGGTGCACGCCTGGTATCTGGCCGTGTACGTCGATGCGGTGGAGTGGGTCGAGGTGCCCAACACGCTGGGCATGAGTCAGTACGCCGATGGCGGCGTGATGGGCAGTAAGCCCTACATCGCCACTGGCAAATACATTCAGCGCATGAGTCCGCACTGCAAACGCTGCCGGTACGACCCCGCAAAGCGCGAAGGCGACAGCGCGTGCCCGTTCACGACCCTGTACTGGGATTTCCTAATGCGACATGAGACGACCTTGGCAAAAAACCCGCGTATGGCGCTACAGGTTAAGAATCTGGTTCGCGTGACCGACGTGCAGAAGCAGGCGGTGATCGAACGCGCAGCGGCGATCCGCGCTGGCGAAGTAGGCACATCACATGAGTGATGCCTTCGCGCCCACCCTGGCTGCCGCGCATGCCCGCATCGCGACCGTGCAGCCGACGATCTACGCGCGTACGCGCAACCAGCTTGACGGCGCGGTGAGCACGCTATCGCCCTACATTACGCATGGATTCGTGACCCTCGCCGACGTGTTGGCCGGCGTCGCTGCACGGCATGCGCTAGAGGTGCAGAACAAGTTTGTCTACGAGCTTGGATGGCGCGAATATTTTCGCCATGTTTGGCAGCACTGCGGCGAGGGCATCTTCAAGTCGCTGCACGAAGGTCCGCTGCCCGACGCCGCCTACGCACGTGAGCTCCCGGACGATATCCGTGAGGGCCGAACCGGCGTGCCGGCTATCGACGAGGGAGTTCGCGTGCTGTATGCCACCGGCACGCTGCACAACCATGCGCGCATGTGGCTCGCCAGCTATGTCGTGCACGTGCGCAAAGTCCACTGGCGCGCCGGCGCTGACTGGCTGTACGGCCATCTGCTCGACGGCGATCTCGCCAGCAACCACTTGAGCTGGCAGTGGGTGGCCGGGACCAGCAGCCGAAAGCCGTATCTGTTCAATGCCGACAACGTGGCGCGCTACGCGCCGTCGACTTGGCACAGTCCGGGCAGCGTTATCGATGCCTCGTATGAGGCGCTTGATCACATGGCGCATGAGCCAGTTCAACATGATCGATCCGAATACCGCGACGTGCGCGATCGCTCATCGGTGCTCGAACCACGCGTGACCGCTGAGCCGCCTGACGAGCTTGGTTTGACGGCTCCCGACGCCGCCGTCATCGCCGGCAAGGATGTCTGGCTCGTGCACCCATGGAGCCTGGGCGACCTGCCGGACGCGCTGTTACCCAACACGCATGTTATTGGCGTGTTGGTCGCTGATTTTCACCGCGCTTGGCCGTGGAACGAACGGCGCTGGCGCTTTGTGGGCAGCCGTATGGCTGAACTTACCGCCACGCGCTGGTATGCTGACGCGGCCATCATCAGCGCTGCCCTAAAGAAAGCCCGATCAGTTAGCAGCATCGATGAGCCGCACCTCGCGCGCTGGTTGACTGGCATGGCCGAGTGCGTGCCCGCCGCTGTGCTTTTTCCAGCGGTCGAGCAGCGCTGCGACTCGTTCTCGCAGTGGTGGACACATGTTTCGCGTGGCGTTGTCTCGGCATCCGACTTAGTGGCCGTCACATGAAGATAGACAACTCCGGCCCGTCGCATGTGGCTCGTGTGCTGGGCTTTGGCGGCTTGATTCCGTTCGTAGGTTTGGCCGTCGCTCTTTGGTTGATGCCGCCGGCTGGGACGGCGTTGATAGCATTGGCTTTGCTCGGATACGGCGTGAGCATCGTTAGCTTTCTGGGAGCCATCCATTGGGGTTTGGCAATGCAAGATGGTGCCAAGCGGGTGGTGTCATCAACGCTATGGGGCGTAGTGCCTAGCCTGCTGGGCTGGGTGGCGCTTCTGATCGGCGACGTTGTCGGGTTGATGCTAATTGCGGCACTACTTTTGGCTTGCTATGGGGTGGATCGGGCGATCTATCCGCGCCATCAGTTGCAGCGCTGGCTGCCTATGCGATGGAGCCTGACACTAGTTGCGAGCCTTAGCTGTATTGCTGGCGCAACAGCGCTGCTGCGCTAGGTACTTCGAGTGGCAGACACAGCAGCGCTGGTGTGGTTCAAGCGCGATCTGCGGGTGCGCGATCACGCGCCGCTAGCCGAGGCCATGCGCTTCGACAGCGCGCTCGGCCTTGTGGTTATCGAGCCGCTTTGGCTGAACAGCCAGGAGTGCGACCCACGCCACGTCGGGTTTTTGCTCGAATGCGTGGCTGAGCTAAAACGTGATCTGGCCGCGCGCGGCTTGCCGCTGCTCGTGCAGATCGGTGCGATGCCCGAGGTCCTGCAGTCGCTGCGACGCCAATTTCGGTTTACCCACTTGCTTAGCCATGAAGAAACCGGCCCGGGCTGGAGCTACGCGCGTGATCGAGCCGTAGCCAAGTGGTGCCGCAGCGAGGGCGTACATTGGGATGAATCGCCGCAGACAGGCGTGGTGAGACGGCTGCGCTCGCGCAGCGGTTGGGCGGCG
>JBBSIY010000098.1:0-10180 GCA_038257785.1 Lysobacterales bacterium | reverse complement strand
GTGATTCGCCGGCTTCTTCACTGTTGAAAATTCTTTACGGAGGAAGGCGGCCCTCTGCTAGCATTCCAGCCCCTAGTTGCACAATTTGCGAGAGCTCAGTGATGTCGAATGTGTTCAGCGAGGCCGACCAAAAGGTGCTGTCGGCGATGCCTGATCTTGAGGCCATCGACCTCATCCTGCCCGATATGAACGGTCTGCTCCGCGGCAAACGCATCGCGGCTAGTGCGCTGAAGAAAGTGTTTACGGACGGCGTCTGCCTGCCCATGTCGCTGATTGCTACCGACATCACCGGCAACACGGTGGAAGAAACAGGCCTGGGCTACGACATCGGTGACGAAGACCGGATTTGCCGGCCAATTGCCGGCACGCTGCGTGCGGTGCCGTGGCAGAAGCGGCCGATGGCGCAGGTGCTGCTGGGGATGGAGGCTGCCAGTGGCGAGGCGTTTGGCGCCAACCCGCGCGACATCCTGGGACGCACGCTGGATCGATTCAAAGCGCGCGGTCTGACGCCGGTCATCGCAATTGAACTGGAGTTCTACCTGCTGGACGCTGGGCTCAGCGCGACGGGCCATCCGCAGACCTCGATCAACCCGGCTACAGGTCAGCGCAATGCCGCAACGCAGGTGTATCACCTGCAAGATCTGGACGACTATCAGGGCTTCATCGATGCCGTTGCGTCAGCGTGCGTTGCGCAGCAAGTTCCGGCCGACACCGCCGTCGCCGAATATGCACCGGGGCAGTTCGAGATCAACCTCAAGCATCGTGACGATGCACTCGCTGCATGCGATGACGCGATCTACCTGAAGCGCGCGATCAAGGCCGTCGCCGAGCAGCAGGGCTTGCTCGCCAGCTTCATGCCGAAACCCTTCGTGGATCAGGCCGGCAGCGGTCTGCATATTCACGTCAGCCTATTGGATGCGGCCGGCAACAACGTATTTGCGTGTACGCCTAATGCGCCCGTTGACGCCTTGCGGCATGCGGTTGCCGGGCTGCAGGCGAGTGCTGACGACTGCATGCTGCTATTTGCGCCGAATGCCAATAGCTATCGTCGATTCGTATTGAATGCCTTCGTGCCGCTCAACGACTGCTGGGGCTTCAACAACCGCACCGTGGCGCTGAGAATTCCATATAGCGATCCGGCCAATACGCGTATCGAACATCGCATCGCCGGTGCTGACGCCAACGTCTATCTCGCCACTGCTGCGGTGCTCAACGGCATCCTGCTCGGCTTGGAAAACCCGCGCGAGCCCGGACCACCCATCGTCGGCAATGCCTACGAGAAAACCGAAGTGCGGGAAGTCTTCTGGCGCGACACGCTGAAGAGCTTTCAGCACAGCGATTTCATACGCGAGACGTTTGGTTCTGAGTTTCGCCACATCTATGGCGCGCTCAAGCAAAGGGAACTGCGCAGCTTCTATCGCGAAGTCACCACGCTGGAGGTTGACTGGTACTTGCGCCATGTCTGATGTGCCGACGCACGCGCCGAGTTGGTACGCCGCAAGCGTTGCTCTGCCGCCAACTTCGGAGCCGCTGCACGGATCGCTAAGGGCCGATGTCTGCATTCTTGGCGCGGGTTTGACCGGCCTGTCCACTGCCATCGAGCTGGCCGAAAGAGGCTACTCGGTCATCGTGCTGGAGTCGCAGGGTATCGGCTGGGGCGCGTCGGGTCGAAACGGCGGGCAGGCGATCTTTGGCTATGGCTGCGATCAGTCAAAACTTGAGCGCCTCTTGGGCGATGCGGATGCTCGCAAGGTATTCGACTGGTCCCTCGAGGGTATCCGTCTGATTAGCGAACGCTGCGCGAAATATAGGATTGACTGTGACTGGCAAGCCGGCCACGCCCACGTGCCGATCAAGCCGAGGCAGGTCGCCGAACTGCGCGCGATGCAGGAAGAGTGCGCGCGACGCTACGACTACCCGCTGGAGTGGTGGGAGCGCAGTCGCCAGCGCAGCGAAATAGACAGCGCCCGCTATCTCGGCGCGCTTTTCGATCCCAACAGCGGTCATCTGCATCCGCTGAAATACACGCTCGGCCTCGCCCGTGCAGCGCGTTCGCTGGGCGTGCAGATTTTTGAGAACTCGGAGGTGCTTGAGTGCGTGCAAGGCGTATCGCCCGAGTTAAAAACAGCGCGCGGTTCGGTGCAGTGCCGGTTCGCCGTGCTTGCCGGCAACGCGCTGGTGCATGGCATCGCTCCCGAGCTTGACGCCCGCATCATGCCCGTCGGCACGTACGTCGCCGCCACCGAGCCGTTGGGCGCTACACGAGCGAGTCTGCTGATTCGCAACAACATCGCCGTTGCCGATATCAACTGGGCGCTCGACTACTTCCGCTTGAGCAGCGATCACCGTTTGCTGTTCGGCGGCCGCGCCAGCTACTCCACCTTTACCCCGCCGAATCTGCCCGGCGTGATGCGTCGGCGCATGATTAACGTGTTTCCGCAGCTGCACGACGTGCGCTTTGACTACGTCTGGGGCGGCCTGCTCGACATCAGCCTCAACCGCGCTCCGCACTGGGGTCGTTTGGGCGAGAACCTCTATTACGCCCAAGGCTTCTCCGGTCATGGCATCAACACGACAGCACTCGCCGGCAGACTGATCGCGGAAGCAATTCGCGGTCAGTCAGAACGCCTAGATGTGTTCCGCCGGATTACCCATCACCCATTTCCAGGTGGACGCGTGTTCCGCACGCCGCTGCTAGTTGCCGCAATGGCTTGGTACAAGCTGCGCGATGCCATAGCGTAGGGTGCGTCTCGGACGCACCAGCATCGGTGTCACGACGAATCCGGTGCGTCCGAGACGCACCCTACGACGCTGCTCAGCAGGTAACAGCCCCGTTTGCAGTCAAAAGCTCGATTTTTGTGGCAGAAAACCCGGTGAGCACCCACTTGGGATCGAAATCCTTTTTCCTATCGCCGTTAGAGTCTCTAGTGTTCTGGAAGCTCCACGAAAACGTGACGTTACCCGTGGCGGGTTGACCATCGATGGTCAGCCGACCGCAGCTGTCGCTGGTAGATGCTGCCGATCCAATGCCGTTAGGTGACTCAATCGGAGGCCCGGGGCTGTCATTGAGATCCATATTTTTGGATCGCGTGCTCGGCGCGGTAAGCGATTCAATCAACGTGCCAGGTGACTCAAGCGGAGTCTGCGATTCAATCTCATAGCGAAATCCAATGTCGTCAGAAACGCCGCGCGCGCGGGACTTCATCCACTCGTGCAGGGCAGATCCGGGTTGGGCGAAGCCTCGCTCTACAGCGGAATACTCAGTTGTCCCTTGCTGTTCGCCAGTCGTAAGGCCATTGGCACTCGCAGTAGCTGAGCAAAGAAATAACGCACCGAGCAGCGACAGATATCTAGCTAAAGTCATTGAAGGATCGACTCGGTATACCGCAAATGTGCGGCCGTCGAAATATATCGAGGAAGCGGGGGCAATACCTTCGCGCCAGTCGGCATCAATGTCCTGGTCACGCCGATTAGGCGACCTCACAGCCAGCAGTGAGGTCGTTGCGAGCCAGCTTGCGGGTGGCTGCATAGCTGGTGGGTGCAGGGCAGAAATTCCGATTTGACGGCATATTCCGCTTCAGCTCTCCCGCCAGCGACTAGCCCCCAGCAAAATAACGCGCAGCTGCCGCACAAAATTTTCGACCAGCTCTTTCTGCTGCTTCGGCTGGTTGGCAGGTATGTCGAGTACGTCAGAGGCGGCGTTGAGCATGGTGGTGACGATGAGGCCGCAGATCATTTGCAGGCTGGCGCTGGAGAGGTCGGGCAGGGTGCCGAGGGTGCGCAGATCGTGGGCCATTTCTGAGGCGAAGTGGCTTTCTTCCCAGCGGATCGCGTTGCGAATCACCTGCGAGCCGCCGCCACGCTCGCGGGCGATAAAGCGGAACACCTCGCTGCGGCTGGCAACAAAGCGCTGATAGATAAGCACCGAGCCACGCAGCATGTCGGTGGGCGGAATGCCGTCACGGCGTGCTTCGCGTAGCAGTCTGCGCAGGGTCACGCCGCCCATCTCGACCAGCGCCAATCCGAGCTCGTCAAGATCTTTGAAGTGCCGATAGAAGGCAGCAGGTGCGACCCCTGCTTGACGGGTGATTTCGCGCAATGACAACGCGGTGTAGCCGCTGCCGCCGCCAATTAGAGCCAGCGCGGCGTCGATCAAGCGCTGCCGCGTACGCTCTTTTTGCTCAACGCGAGAGGGCGCCGGCTCATCGCTCGAGCGCTTTTCAACATTCTTTGCTGCGGTCTTTCCAGCGGATTTTGCGGCGGCCAAGCGTCTCCTCTGCGGGGTTCTGAAGTCGCCGAGAAGTATAGGCGCAGCGCGACGGCTCGGCCGTCGTGCGGAGATCTGAGTAGACGCTCTAGCGAATTTGGGTAAACATATGTTTACTTAAATGGCACCTGCCGCAATGAACCCACAGTCCGCTATCATCACTCAGCCGCGCTCACGTTTGCGCCGCGCTGTCAGCCATCCGCTGCTGGCACCGTTCAATCAATCGCCGGCCTGGGAGAGACTCTCTGGCTTGGTCAATCCGGCTTGGTCGTGGTCAACGCCGCGCGCTAAAGTTGTCCGCACAGTGGATGAAGCGCCTGGCGTGCGCAGCCTCTGGCTGCGGCCCAACAGCCGCTTCGGATCGTTTCAGCCCGGCCAGCATGTGTTGCTGACGCTTGAAATCGACGGCGCGCTGCATTCGCGCTGCTTCAGCCTTTCTGACGCACCGCGGCGTGATGGCCTCATCAGGCTGACTATTCGTAAGCAGGACAGTGGCAACGTGTCGACCGCCGCGCACGCGCTGCAGCTCGGTCAGGTAGTGCGCATAAGCAAGGCGCAGGGCCAGTTCGCGCCCAACGATTCAGAACAGCCACTGCTCCTGATCAGCGCTGGCAGCGGCGTGACGCCAATGATGTCGATGCTGCGTGCGATGGCGAATGCCGGCTCAACGCGAGAGGTTGTGCTGCTGCATAGCGGACGCTCTGAAGGCGATATGGTGTTCGGCGCTGAGCTAGCGCAGCTGGCGTCTGAGTGGCCAAAGCTGCATCTGCATCTGCACTTCAGCAACACGAGCGGACGTATCGATGCTGCTGCGATTGCCGCACAGATTCCCGATTGGGCCGAGCGCGAAGCCTTGGTTTGTGGCCCTGCTGGCTTGATGGCGCTGGTCGCCGAGCTGTTCGATGCGCACGGTTTGAGTGATCAGCTTCTATCAGAGAGTTTTGGCCGCATCCCGACAGTGGTTGATCCCACCGCTAGCGAGCACGCAGCGAGTGCCGAAAATTCCAAACACATGTTCACCGTATTGGCTGGTCAAAGCCTGCTGGACGCGGCGGAAGGCGGCGGGCTAACGCCGCGCTTTGGCTGCCGACGCGGCATTTGCCGCACCTGTCAGTGCAAAAAGATCAGCGGCAGCGTGCGCAATCTGCTCACCGGGGATGTATCCGGCGACGGTGAGGAGCTTATTCAACTGTGTATTTCCACTCCGCTCAGCCCGGTTGCGCTGGCTCTATGAACGCTCAGGATCGCTTGCCCATGAAGCTCTCAACACCCAATCGCAAAGTACGACTCGACGCCACCGAGCTGAAAGCCTTCGAAGCCGAGCTGAGCGCGCTGCGCGGCGAGGTCATGGCCGACGTGGGCAGCCGCGATGCAGCGCACATCCGCCGTATGGTCCGCGTTGCGCAAGGGTCAGCGATTGCGGGCCGCAGTCTGCTGATGTTCGGCTGGGGCCCGATCAGCTGGGTGCTCGGGGTGTTGAGTTTGGCGATGGCCAAAATCGTCGAGAACATGGAGGTCGGCCACAACGTCATGCACGGCCAGTACGACTGGATGAATGACGAGTCGCTGAACTCGCAGACCTACGAGTGGGACATCGTCTGCGATGGCGATCACTGGCGCCGTTCACACAACGTGGAGCACCACGACCACACCAACATCATCGGCAAGGATCACGACTACGGCTACGGCATGCTGAGGCTAATTCCGGAGCAGCGCTGGTCTCTGGCGACCGTGTTTCAGCCGTTTTATTACCTGGTGCTGGCCGCTAATTTCCAATGGGGCGTGGCGGTCAACGACGTCAAGATCGGACGATTCTTGAAAGGGCGGATGAGTCGCGCCGAGCTCAAGCAGCGCATGCAGCCGTTTCTTCGAAAGGCGGGCCGGCAGCTGTTCAAAGACTACGTGTTGTTTCCGCTGCTGGCATTCTGGCAATGGCCGCGCGTGCTTCTGGGTAATCTGCTGGCCAACCTGATTCGAAATCTCTGGACCAATGCGATCATTTTTTGCGGCCACTTCACTGAACATGCTCACACGTGGACGCGCGAGGAAGTCGTCGGTGAGTCACAGGGTCATTGGTATCTGCGGCAGATACAGGGCTCAAGCAACCTTGAGGGCGGTCGCTGGTTCCATGTGCTGACCGGTCATCTCAGCCATCAGATTGAACATCATTTGTTTCCGGATATGCCGGCACCGCGCTATGTCGAGATCGCGCCGCGCGTGCGGGAAATTTGCCAGCGCTATGGCGTGCATTACAACAGCGGCGGCTTTTGGACCCAGTACGCGGGCGTGATGGTGCGTATTTTTCGCTACGCGCTGCCTACCGGTGCGGGCTTGCGGGCGGCGGCGATCTGAGACGCGCGGCGCTTCTTGCCATAAATCTTGACCTGCGCCGCAGCCGCTCCGGTCGCAAGCTGGTATTGTCTTCACGCATTGTCTGTCGGGGGAGATGAGTCAATGATTGCGTTGCGTCGTTTGGCCAGTATCCAGCGGGTCTTCCTTGCTCTGATTCTGGCATCGTGTGTGGCGGGTTCTGCGCTGGCCCAGTCGGGCGTGCCGGTAGAAAAGCTGCTTGAGCAGGCCAAAGCGGCGCAGGCGGCAGGCAAGCTGTTCGATCCTGAGGAAGGCAACGCCTTTGCGCTATACATAGAGGTCACCGAGCAAGACGGCGCGGCGCTCGATCCCAAGGTTCGGCGTCTGACCGATTCGATGTCGGGCAGTGGGCCGCTGCAGCAGGCTCAATACGCATTAAACGAGATGTTTCAAGGTGGCTTGCAGCGTGTTGAGCAAGCGTTGCGCGATGGCGAACTGGTCGATGCTGGTCGCATTATCGGCATGCTGGAAAAAACCCAGCCGAGCTCGCCGACGGTAAAACGCTATCGCACCAACCACACCAACGCGTTGGCGGCAGCGCGCGCTGGACTACAGAGTACCGACCCCTTAACGCTGCCGGCCCTGGTGAGCAGCCGCCCACCCGTCTATCCGCCTCGCGCGCTTCGCAAGGGTGTGAAAGGCTGGGTGTTTCTCGGCTTCACCATCAATACCAACGGATCCGTCAGCGATATCAAGGTGCTTGCCGCCGAGCCGCTAGGCACGTTTGAGCGCGACTCCATCAAGGCGCTTCAGCAGTGGGAGTTTGACGCCAGCAGCAAAAGTTATCGCGCGCAGCAGCGCTTTGACTTCAATTTGGAAGAGTAGCGCTGACTGCCAGCTTTGCGAGTTCCGCGCGTGCGGCTCGGTCAGCTGCGACCTAGGTCAATCCACGTTGCTTTCAGCTCGGTGTACTTTTCGAACGCGTGTAGCGACTTGTCACGCCCGTTGCCGGATTGCTTAAAGCCGCCAAACGGTGCGGTCATGTCGCCGCCGTCGTAACAGTTGACCCACACGCTGCCAGCGCGCAACCGACGCGCCGTGCGATGCGCGCGCGCGATGTCGCGCGTCCATACCGCCGCCGCCAGTCCGTAGGGGCTGTCGTTGGCGATCGCAACGGCTTCGTCGGCGCTCTCAAATGGAATGGCCGCGAGCACGGGTCCAAAGATTTCTTCCCGCGCGATGGTCATGCTCGGCGTCACGTGCTCAAAAACGGTGGGCTCGATGTAAAAGCCGCCCGTTTCGCTGCGAACTTGCGCGCCGCCCAAGGACAGCAATGCACCTTCATCACGCCCTTGCTGAATGTAGCCGAGCACGCGCTGCATTTGCATCTCGTCGACGATGGCCCCCATGCGGGTGGCTGAATCCAGCGGATGTGCAGGCTGCAGTTTCGCGCCGGCGGCACGCACCATCGCCATAAACTCTTCGAATACCGGCCGCTCCACCAGCAGCCGCGAGGCAGCTGTGCAAACCTCACCCTGGTTGTAAAAAATGGCGCTCGCGGCCGCATCCGCCGCCGCAGCGAGATCTGGCGCATCGGCGAATACTAGATTCGGACTCTTACCGCCGCACTCCATAAAAGCGCGCTTCATATTGGAGCGGCCCGCGCACTGCATCAGATGCTTGCCGACTGCCGTGGAGCCGGTGAACACCAAGCCATCGACATCCATATGCAGCGCCAGCGGCTCGCCCGCATCCGCGCCGAACCCTGGCAAGACGTTTAGCACGCCGGCAGGAAGTCCAGCCTCAAGACCGATCTCGGCAATGCGCAATGCGGTGAGCGGCGACTTTTCAGATGGCTTGAGAATGACCGAGTTGCCCATCGCCAGTGCGGGCGCAATCTTCCACGTTGCCATCAGCAGTGGGAAGTTCCACGGCACGATGGCGGCGACCACGCCGAGCGGCTCGTGGGTGATGAGTCCCAGCTCGTTGCGCCCCGTGGGCGCAATCTCGTCGTAGACCTTGTCGATGGCCTCCGCTGTCCAGCGCATGCAGCGCACCGCCGCTGAGACATCGACGTAAAGGCTGTCTTTGATCGGCTTGCCCATGTCGAGTGTTTCGAGCAGCGCAAGCTCCTCTGCGTGCTGCTCCATCAGATCGGCAAACCGCAGCAGCACGCGCTTGCGCTGCACGGGCGACGCATCTGACCAGCGTCCGCTGTCGAACGCGCGACGCGCAGCGGCCACCGCGCGATCAACATCCTCACTGCCGCAGCGGGCGACTTTGGCCAGCTGCCGGCCATCAATCGGACTGATGCAGTCAAAGGTGCGGCCATCGAAGGCATCAACGTGACGGCCGTCAATAAACGCCTGGGTACGCAGACTCAACGTATAGGCGCGGGCTTGCCATTCGTCGCGGGTGGGGAGCGTGGGCATGTGTCAATTCCCTATGATGATGTGGGCCTGAGTAGCGTGGAAAGCGAGCGGACAAACGTCAGAAGGTGAGGGGCGTGCTCGCACTGATAATGATGGTGTCGACATCACCCACGTTTCGAAAGCGATGCGGCGTGCGGCAGTCGAAGTAATAACCCTCGCCCGGCCCCAGCACGCGGCGATGCTCGCCAACCGTGATCTCAACCTCCCCTTGAACGACGACGCCGCCTTCTTCACCGGCGTGCTGGACCAAGTCCTCACCGGTGTCGCTGCGCGGCGGCAGCACCTCGCGCAGAACGCACATTTGCCTACCGCGGAAGCGCTGGCCGACTAGGAAGTAATGCAGCCCGGCGCTGCCCATGTCTGGCTGCACGCTCGCCGCATAAAACGGGCTGCTGTCGGAGGCATCCGACGCGTCTTGAGTGAAGAACTCAGCAAGCGAAATGGGGATGCCGTCCAGCACCTTCTTCAGCGATCCTATCGACGGGCTGACCTTGTTTTGTTCGATCAGCGAGATCGTGCTGTTGGTGACACCCACGCGTTTGGCCAGCTCGCGCTGACTCAGGCCTTTGGCTTTGCGAATTGCCTGCAGGTGCGCGCCGACGTTCATGGATTCGGGAATTGGTAGGGCGGGATTCGGGATTCGCTGCGCGGCGACGCCGAGCGACGACAACGATGTCGGATATTGAACGGCCTAGTCTCCTGACGCCTCGACAATGCGATATTGCGGTGCGCGTTGTAAAGTTTATTCAACGCTGATAGCGTCGCCGCACGTATTCGAGCCGGCCCGAAGCGCGCGATAATAATCAGCTAGCGAATCGTAGCTCCCAACGAATCCCGAATCCCGCACCACGACCTATCGAGATCACAGCCATGCTTGTCGGCGTACCCAAAGAGATTAAAAACCATGAATACCGCATCGGCCTGACGCCGGCAGGCGCACGCGAGCTGGTGGGTCGCGGGCATCAAGTTCTGGTGCAGCGCGACGGCGGCAAATCGATTGGCTTGACCGACGAGATGTACGAGAAAGCCGGTGCTGAAATCGTCGATACGGCGGCAGAAATATTTGCCCGCGCCGAGATGATCATCAAGGTGAAGGAGCCGCAGCCGGTGGAGTGCGCGATGCTGCGCCCGGGCCAGGTGCTCTACACCTACCTGCACCTGGCGCCCGATC
>JBBSIY010000097.1:0-10191 GCA_038257785.1 Lysobacterales bacterium | reverse complement strand
GTCCACCAGCAGCCTGCGGACCTCAGCCTGCGCGTCTGGACTCAATCGTCGCTGCGCCAGCTCAGCGATGAGCGCATGTCCTGCTGCGCCCCAAGCCAGCGCGTGTGAACTGCCCAGCAGCGATGTCACTACAGAGAATAAAAGTAGCAAGCGGGCCATGCTGAGCTCGGCAACAAGGTGGGAGCCTGAGCATAACCAAGTCCCATTGCAAAGACTGCCATCGACTCGTTTTCGCGTGCCTTTGCGTCCTTTGCGTCCGTTGCGTCTTTGCGTTGAAGGTGTTTGCTCTTCCTGCCTGTTTTTGGAGTTGCCAAGGCAGAAGCGTTCAACGCAATGGCGCGAAGAACGCAAAGAAGAGCAAGCGCGTTAGTCAGCTCAGCCAACAAACTGCCGCAGTGCGGGATTGTCGGTTTCTTCGTGGTGCCAGAAGCCCAGCGTGTTCAAGTCCGCTTCAAAGCGAACGTCATCGACGGCATTGACCTCAAACCCGGCCAGCACGCGGCCATAGGCAGCGCCGTGGCTGCGGTAGTGAAACAGGCTGATATTCCAGTCGGTGCCCAGCGTTTCCAGAAACTGCAATAGCGCGCCAGGACGTTCGGGGAACTCGAAGCGAAACAAGCGCTCGCGACTTAGCTCCGGCGCGGGGCCCCCGACCAAGTGACGCACATGCAGGCGGGCGACCTCGCTTTCGGTGTAGTCGGCGACTGCAAACCCGCCATCGGTTAACGCTTGGCGCACGGCGACACGCTCGGCGCTGCCACCTTTTAGCGCAACGCCGACATACACCTGCGCCGCCGTCTGCGCGTGGTAGCGATAGTTGAACTCAGTGATCGCGCGGCGGCCAATGCAGCGACAAAAGGCCAAAAAGCTGCCTGGGGTTTCAGGAATCGTCACTCCGAACAGGGCTTCGTGCTGCTCGCCGACTTCCGCGCGCTCGGCAATATGGCCTAGCCGGTCAAAATTCATGTTGGCGCCGGACAGCACGGCGACCAGTGATTGATCGACTGCGCCGGTTTCAGTTGCCCAGCGCTTGAGTCCAGCCAAGGCCAGTGCCCCGGCGGGCTCAACGATGCTGCGCGTGTCCTCAAACACGTCGCGAATCGCCGCGCACACCTGATCGGCGTCAACGGTAATGACCTCATCAACGCATTCGCGCAACACTTTGAAAGTTTCATGGCCAATTTCGCGCACCGCGCAGCCGTCAACGAACAAACCAATCTGATCGAGCCGCACCGGTTTATCGGCAGCCAGCGCTGCCTTGAGGCACGCCGCATCATCGGGTTCTACCGCGATCACCCGAATGGCCGGATCAAGCGCCTTCAGATATACCGACATCCCGGCACACAGACCACCGCCGCCGACCGGAATAAACACGGCGTTGATCTTGCCTTGGCGCTGCGCTAGCAGCTCCATCGCCACGGTTCCTTGACCGGCTATAACCGCAGGGTCGTCGTACGGATGAATCAGCGTCCGGCCTTCAGCGGTTGCCAGCGTGCGACCGTGCGCGGCGGCCTCGTCATAGCTGTCGCCGTGCAGAACGATCCGCGCGCCTAGCGCCTCAACTGCCTCGATCTTGATCCTAGGCGTGGTGGCGGGCATGACGATGGTGGCGTCGATGCCAAGCTTTTGCGCGCCAAGTGCCACACCTTGCGCGTGGTTGCCGGCAGAGATTGCCAGCACGCCGCGTGCCCGTTGTGGTTCAGTTAGCTGGGCGAGTCGGCAGTAGGCACCGCGTAGCTTGAACGAGAACACCGGCTGCAAGTCTTCGCGCTTTAGCAGCACCTGGTTGCCTATGCGTTTGGAAATTCGCGGCGCAGCATCGAGCGGCGTGCGCTTGGCGAGGTCGTAAACCGGCGCGGTAAGAATCGCGCGCAGCCAGTGCGCGTGATCTATTGCCGGCGAAGTTTCGGCGACGGCTTGTTCTACGCCCAGGCTGCTTAAAACGTTCACGCCCTGCCTTGCAGCGAGGTGACGACGCGCGCAATGACGGCCGCGCCTGCCTCGCTCGTACTCACAGGGCTGGACGGCGTTAGGTCACGCGTCAAAACGCCGTCATCGAGCGCCTTCGCAACCGCTGCCTCTACGGCCAGCGCCTCGGCCTCAAGTCCTAGCGAATGTCGCAGCAGCATTGCCACCGACAGCATCGTTGCATACGGATTCGCTACGCCTTTGCCCGCGATATCGGGCGCTGATCCATGAATCGGCTCAAACAGCCCGACGGTGCCTGCGCCGAGAGAGGCCGAGGGCAGCAAGCCCATCGAGCCGGCAAGAACGGCGGCTTCGTCCGTAAGAATGTCGCCAAACAGGTTCTCAGTAAGTATCACGTCGAAATCCGCCGGTCGGGTTAGCAAATACATCGCCATTGCATCAACTAAAAGATGCTCGACGGCTATCTCCGGAAACTCATCGCGCATCACGCGCGTTACCGTGCTGCGCCACAGGCGCGAGGTTTCAAGCACGTTGGCCTTATCGACATGGGTCAGTTTGCCGCGACGTGCCCGCGCCAGGGTCCCGGCGCGGCGCGTTACGCGCTCAATCTCACCTACGGTGTATCGGCACTCATCGATGGCGAAGTCCGCTTCGCGATGTTTAGCACCGAAGTAGCTGCCGCCGGTCAGCTCGCGGACGAAAATCAGATCGACGTTCTGCAACAAATGCGCTTTGATCGGCGATTGTGCCGCGCCCACCGGATGCGGTTTGACCGGACGCAGGTTAGCGAACACGCCAAGCGTTGCGCGCAGCGTGAGCAGACCTTGCTCGGGCCGCACCGGTGCACTCGGATCAGACCATTGCGGTCCACCGACGGCACCGAGCAGCACGGCATCTGCGCGTTGGCAGGCGGCGATGGTGTCTGCAGGCAGCGGATCACCGCAGGCATCAATGGCGCAGCCGCCGATCAGAGCTTCCTCCAGTTCGAACTGATGCCCATAGCGCGTGGCGATGGCGTCCAGCAGCAGACGGCCTTGGGCGACAACCTCAGGGCCAATGCCGTCGCCAGGTAGCAGGGTGATGTGGGCTTTCATGCAGGTGGGATCGAGAGCTAAAGGAAAGGGCTATCAGGCCGCGCGTGAGGCTTCAAACGTGTCAATCGCCGGATTTTCAACGATCAGGTACCCGAGCTGATCGACGCCGCGCAGCAGGCACTGGCGCGCAAAGCCTTCGACAGTAAATGGGATCGCGGCCCCGTCCGGCAGCTCGACGCGTTCGCGTTCGAGGTCGATGACGATCTTTTGCGACTCCACGGCGGCCAGCCGCTGCCAGTCGGCGACTGACACCACGATCGGCAGCAGGCCGTTCTTCAGCGAGTTGTTGCGGAAGATATCGGCGATCTGAGTCGAAATGACGGCCTTGATGCCCATATCGAGCAAGGCCCAGGGCGCATGCTCGCGCGAGGAGCCACAGCCGAAGTTGTGCCCAGCGAGCAGAACGCCGGCGCCACGCAGTTCTGCACGATTCAGCGGAAAATCGGCGCGCTCGTGACCCTGCGAGTCGAAACGCCAATCAGCGAAGCAATAGCGACCCAAGCCGGCACGCTCGGTGGTGGTGAGAAAACGCGCGGGGATAATCTGATCAGTATCGATGTTGTCGCCGGGCAGGATGGCGAGGCGCGACTCAAAGCGGCGGATCGGTTGCATCAGGCAGCCTCCTCGATTGAACGAACTGCGTAATCGCGCGGATCCGCGATATGGCCAGCGACTGCGCAGGCCGCAGCGGTCGCTGGACTCGCCAACACCGTGCGAGCACCGGGCCCTTGGCGCCCTTCGAAATTGCGGTTGCTGGTGGAGACGCACAGCTCACCTGCTGCAACGCGGTCGCCATTCATGGCAATGCACATAGAGCAACCCGGCTCGCGCCACTGCGCGCCGGCCGCTTTGAACACGGCGTCGAGGCCTTCGGCTTCGGCCTCACGCTTGACCGCATCTGAGCCCGGCACCACCAGCATGCGCACGTGCCCGGCGACCTGCCGTCCGCGCAGGATGCCCGCCGCCTCACGCAGATCGGACATACGACCATTGGTGCAAGAGCCGACAAACACCACGTCGACCTTCTCGCCCGTCAGCAGCGTGCCACCGCTAAAGCCCATATAGGCCAGCGCGCGTTCGCCTTGCGCATCATTGGCCTGCGGCACGGGTCGATCGATGGCGACCACCTGGCCTGGATTGGTGCCCCATGTCACGGTAGGGCGCACCTGCGAAGCATCGACCCGAACGTCGCGATCAAAGCGCGCGCCGGCGTCGCTGACGAGCATTCGCCATTGCGCCGCCGCCGTCTCAAAATCATTGCCCTTGGGCGCCATTGGCCGACCGCGCAACCATTCGATGGTGGTCTCATCAGGCGCAATAAGACCGGCGCGAGCGCCCGCTTCAATCGACATATTGCACAGCGTCATCCGCGCTTCCATCGACAGCGCGCGAATCGCTTCGCCGCGATACTCGATGACGTGGCCGGTGCCGCCATCGACACCGAGCGCACCGATGATGTGCAAGATCAAGTCTTTAGCGCCGACCCCTTTGGGAAGACGTCCGTCGACCGTCACCGACATCGATTTGGGTCGCCGCTGCAGCAGGCACTGCGTTGCCAGCACGTGGCCGACTTCTGTGGTGCCGATGCCGAAAGCGAGCGCGCCGAATGCGCCGTGGGTCGCTGTATGCGAGTCGCCGCAGACAATCGTCATGCCGGGCTGCGTCGCGCCTAGCTCAGGGCCCATGACATGCACCACGCCTCGACTGCCCGAGCCGAAGCCGTGCAGCGTCAGACCGAACTCGACGCAGTTGGCCTCCAGCATCGCCACCTGCTGCTCAGCGGCGGCATCACCGTACGGCAGCTTGCCGTTGGCATCCGCTGGCAACGTTGGCGTCGAATGATCCAGCGTCACTAGCGTCCGCTCAGGCCGGCGCACGCGGAGTCCACGTGTGCGCAGCTCGGAGAACGCCTGCGGCGATGTCACTTCGTGAACCAAGTGCAGATCGACGTAAAGGATCGCCGGGGCGTCGGCCACTTCAGCGCGCACGCAGTGGCTGTCCCACAGCTTGTCAATGATGGTGCGCGGCGTGCTCATCGATTAAGCGACCGCGACCAGCTTGGCTTCGACTGCGCTAGCGCTGACGCCCGTGTTGACGTAGTCGAGCCAGCCCCACTTGTCTTCGGTGCGACCATCAAACAGGCCGAAGAACGCGTCCTGCAGCTGACCGGTGATAGGTCCGCGACAGCCCGCACCCACCTGCATGCGATCAACTGAGCGCACCGGGGTAATTTCTGCGGCGGTGCCGGTCAGAAAAATCTCATCAGCGAGGTACAGCATTTCGCGGGGCAGGGCCTGTTCGACGATCTTTAGACCCAGCTGCGCGGCCAGGGTGAACACGGTGTCGCGGGTGATGCCGACCAAGATGGAGGCCGCTGCCGGCGGCGTGTACAGCACCCCCTTGCGAATGATGAACAAATTCTCGCCGCTGCCCTCGGACAACGTGCCGTCAGTCGAGAGCGCGATGCCCTCGGCAAACCCGTTGCGCTTGGCTTCCAGCGCGATGAGTTGAGAGTTCAGATAGTTGCCGCCGGCTTTGGCCGAGGTCGGAAATGTATTCGGCGCCGCGCGATTCCAGCTCGATACGCACACGTCGATGCCCTGACGCAGACCTTCTTCGCCCAAGTAGGCACCGAACTCGATAGCCGCGATGGCAACCTCAACAGGCCCGTTTTCCGGCGCGGCCAAGCCGAAGCCAGCAAAGCCGCGAAACGCAATCGGCCGCAGGTAGGCAGCGCCGAGCCCGTTGTCGCGTACTGCGCTGCGGCAGGCTTCAGAAATCTGCGTCTCGCTGTAGCCGATATTCATTCGATAGATGCGCGCTGACTCGAACAGGCGCGCGGTGTGATCCTGCAGGCGGAAGATCGCCGGGCCGTTCGGCGTGGCATAGCAGCGAATGCCCTCGAACACCGACGAGCCGTAGTGCAGGCCGTGCGACATCACATGCACGGAAGCTTCAGCCCACGGCACCATGCGCCCGTTGAACCAGATGTATTGGGAAGTTTTCATGCGGCGGCTCCAGAGCGTTGACGTGTCGTGTGGGTGATGGAAGATTTAGAGACGTTCATGCCGCCGCTGCCGCTGCCGACTCGCGAGACTGCAGCGCATTGCGACGCTCAATGCGGTTAATGACCTCGACCAAGGCAAGCGCGCTGGCTTCCAGAATGTCGGTGCTGACGGCGCGTCCGCGGTACTCACGGCCATCGACAATGGCATCGACGCGCGCTTCGCCCTGCGCGTCCTCGCCTGTGGATAGCGAGCGCACTTGGTACTGACGCACGGTCACCGGCGTGCCGGTCGCGCGTTCGATCGAGGCAAAAATGGCGTGAACCGGTCCATCGCCCACGGCGGCTTCAGAGATAACCCGGCCGTCGTCGTGACCCATGCGAACGCTGGCCGAAGGCACGGCATCGCGGCCGATCGATCCTTGAATTTGCAGCGCCAGCAAACGCCAAGGGCCTTGCTCGGCACCGGTTGACCCGAGTGCGATGGCCTCGAGGTCAGCATCGAAGACTTCTTTCTTCTTGTCTGCCAGCGTTTTGAAGCTGGCGAACGCCTGATTCAGCGCCGCCTCCTCCAGCTGAAATCCCAGCTCGCGCAGGCGGTCTGTCAGCGCCGCACGCCCGCTATGCTTGCCGAGTACCAGCTGCGAGCGCGACACGCCGACATCTTCCGGCGCCATGATTTCGTAGGTCTCGCGATGCCGCAGCATGCCGTGCTGATGGATGCCGCTTTCGTGCGCGAAGGCGTTCTCGCCGACGATGGCTTTGTTGCGGGCAACTAGGCTGCCGGTGATCGAAGCCAGCTTGCGCGAGGTGGGGAACAGCTTCTGCGTGCGTATGCGTGTGCTGACACCGTAGTGCGGGCCGCGTGTGCGCAGCGCCATGACGATCTCTTCCAGCGCTGCGTTGCCAGCGCGCTCACCGATGCCATTGATGGTGCACTCGACCTGGCGTGCGCCGTTCTCAATCGCCGCCAGCGAATTGGCGACCGCGAGCCCCAAATCGTCATGGCAATGGCAAGACAGCACGGCCTTCTCGATACCGCGGACATGCTCACGCAAGTAGGCAAACAGCGCCCCATACTGCGATGGAATCGCGTAGCCGACGGTGTCCGGCACGTTGAGCGTGGTTGCGCCGGCTTCGACGACGGCGCTAAACATCTCGGCCAAATAAGCCGGCTCTGAGCGGGATGCGTCTTCGGCTGAGAACTCAACGTCGTCGCAGTAGGTGCGGGCCAGCTCAACAGCAGCAGCGGCGGCCTCGAGCGCTTCAGCGCGACTCATCCGCAGCTTGTGCGTCAAATGAATGTCGCTGCTGGCAATGAACACGTGAATTCGCGGCTTGTCGGCTTTTTCGAGCGCCGCTGCGGCACGTTCGATATCGTGACGCTGACTGCGCGCCAGCGCCGCCACGCCGCTGCCTTTCACCTGCGCAGCAATGGCGGATACGGCAGCGAAGTCATCCGGACTCGCCGCCGCAAATCCAGCTTCGATCACGTCGACGCCAAGATCCACCAGCGCGCTCGCCATCGTTAGTTTCTGCGCGGTGGTCATCGAGCAGCCTGGAGACTGCTCACCATCGCGCAGTGAGGTGTCGAAGATACGTACGTAATCGTCTGCGACGTGGTCGGTGCTGGCTTTATCGTTCATGACGTGCTCCGTGGCCGCGAATCCGCGGCCGTGTTTATGCGTGGCGGCTTTACGCCTTGACGGCAGCGGCTTTGCTGGCTTCCGCCAGCCAAGGCATCCGCGCGCGCATCTGCTTGCCGACGACCTCAATCGGGTGATCGAGATCTTTTTGCATCAGCGCGTTGAAGGTGCCGCGACCGGCCTTGTGCTCGGCGATCCACTCGCGGGCAAACGTACCGTCCTGAATTTCACGCAGCACCGCGCGCATCTGCTCGCGGGTGTGCGCATCGACAACGCGCGGCCCGCGGGTGAGGTCGCCGAACTGCGCGGTTTCGGAAATGAACTCGTGCATCCGCGCAAAGCCGCCTTCCCACAGTAGATCGACGATGAGCTTGAGCTCATGCAGTACTTCGAAATAGGCGACTTCGGGCTGGTAGCCGGCTTCGACCAAGGTTTCAAAACCCATGGCCACCAGCTCAGTCGCTCCGCCGCACAGAACCGCTTGCTCGCCGAACAGATCGGTTTCTGTTTCCTCCGCGAAGTTGGTTTCCATCACGCCGCCGCGGGTGCTGCCGATGCCGTGTGCGTAGGCCAGCGCCAATTCTTTGGCATTGCCGGTCGCGTCCTGATATACCGCCATCAGCGCTGGTACACCGCGACCTTCCTGATACTGACGACGGACCAGCGCGCCGGGGCTCTTGGGTGCGACCAGAATCACGTCGAGATCCTTACGCGGATCAATTTCTTTGTAGTGAACGTTGAAGCCGTGCGCAAACAGGATGGCGACGCCCTGACGCGCCAATGGCGCGACGAGCTCTTTGTACAGCGAGGGCTGCATCATGTCAGGCGTCAGCAGGCAGATGATGTCGCCCTTGGGAATTGCGTTCTCCGGTGTCTCTACCGCTAGGCCATCAGCCTTGGCCTGCTCAAAACTCTTGCCGGGGCGCGCTGCGACCAGCACCGATACGCCGCTTTCATGCAGGTTCAAGGCATGCGCTCGGCCTTGACTGCCGTAGCCGTAAATCACGACGGTCTTGCCGTCTAGGGCAGCGGGGTTGGCGTCGGCGGTGGAGTAGTGCTTGGTCATTGCGAGGTCCTTTGAGGCAGGTCGATGAAAGGGGAAAGCGGCTGTAATTCAGAATCGTGGTGGCGGAAAAGCTGTGACCGCACCCGTGGACGCAGAGCTGACGGCAGCGGCGTATTTGGCGAGCGCGCCACGCGTCACGCGTTGATTGATGTGTTTCCATTCGACATCACGCGCTTCGAGGTCAGCGTCAGTGCTGAGGACGCGATTCTCCACGTCGATGACGATGCGGTCGCCGGTGCGCAGTTTGCCGATAGGTCCGCCCAATGCGGCCTCCGGGCAGATATGGCCGACCATGAAGCCGTAAGTGGCACCTGAGAAACGTCCATCGGTGATCAGCGCAATCTCACCGCCTAAACCCTGGCCGACCAGCGCAGCCGTGACCGCCAGCATTTCGCGCATGCCGGGCCCACCGACCGGGCCTTCGCCACGAATCACGACGACATCGCCGGCAATCACTTCGCGCGCCTGCACGGCGGCGAAGCAGGCGTCTTCGCTATCGAAAACGCGCGCGGTGCCTTCGAAACGCAGCTGATCGTGGCCGGCGAGCTTCACCACGCAGCCGTCCGGCGCGACATTGCCATAGATCACGCCAAAACCGCCGCGCGATTTCACCGGCGTGTCGATCGTGCGGATGACTTGCTGACCGGCGCGTTCTTCAAACGAGGAGACTTCCTCGAACAAAGACTTGCCGCTGACGGTGGGCTGATCAGTGATGAGGCCCGCATCCTTCAAGCGCGCGCCAAGCAGGCGTGAGCCGCCGGCGAGGTACATGTCGGGCGCCATGAAACGACCACCCGGCTTTAAGTCGGCAATGACCGGCGTGCGTTCGCTGATGGCGTGGAACTCATCAATGGAAAAATCGAAGCCGGCTTCCTTGGCGATGGCGATCAGGTGCAGCACGGCGTTGGTCGAACCTGCCGTGGCGGTGGCGGCAATTGCGGCATTGCGAATCGCATCGGGTGTGACAAACGTGCGCGCGCTGATCTTGTCGCGCAGCAAATCCATTACCCGCGTGCCGCAGGCATAGGCGGCATCGGCTTTCGCAGGGTCGGGCGCGGGAATGTCGTTCAAACCCATCGGCGCAAGACCCAAAAACGTAGTCGCCAGCGCCATGGTGTTGGCGGTGAACTGACCGCCGCAGGCACCGGCACCGGGGCAGGCAGTCTCTTCGATGGCCTTCAGTTCGGCGTCGTCAATCTTGCCGGCTGCATGCGCGCCGACGGCTTCAAACACTTCTTGAATCGTGATGTTCTGACCCTTGTGACAGCCGGGCAGGATGCTGCCGCCATAGAGCATCAGCCCGGGCAGATCGAGCCGCGCCAGCGCCATCGCGGCGGCGGGGATGGTCTTGTCGCAGCCGCACAGCACCACGAGGCCGTCGAGACAGTGGCCGTTGACGGCCAGCTCGATTGAATCGGCGATCAGCTCGCGCGAGGCGAGCGAGGCGCGCAT
>JBBSIY010000096.1:0-10219 GCA_038257785.1 Lysobacterales bacterium | reverse complement strand
TATTGATCGCACCTAAGCCGCGTCCGCGCAACCCAAGGCCGATCAATACCTGCAGCTCATGCCAGCTGATTTCGGCGAGCTGCGCAAGGCCGCTGGCTACTTCATATCGCGCGCGGGCGAGCCCGAGTGTGTGATAAAGAATAGCCGCCACGACGCCGGTTGCGACAGCGGCGACAAGCCCCGCAATGAGGAAAGCGGTTGTCGATGAAATGGCTGCGTCCAAGCGTTGCGTTGTCCCGGCAGTGGCGTCGAGCCGCAGTGTAGCGCGACGCATAGGAAAATCGAGCTGACGGCCCGGCAGGAGGGTCCGTACACAGCGCGTCCGTCGGTAACGCAGTGGGTTAGTTCGTTTGCTTCGAAGACCTCAGCAAAACCCAGCGTGGTGTTGCAACCAACTCGGGGCTTCAAGAAGAAGCCCGCCAGCCCGAAGCCGAAGGGGAGGGAGCTGCGGCGTCGTTTATAGGCTGGCGGGCGTCAAAAGCGGCGTCAGAGCGTGCTCTGACGCCTTAGTGCATGTTAGCGGTGCAGCGAATTACGTATTTCGTCCATGTGCCGAACGATCGTGTCGCTCAGAACTCAGTCGGTGGCGTCGGTGATCGGCGCGGCAGATTTGGCAGGCGCGGCCTTTACTGATCTCACCGATTTCACGGCTTTCGGCTTGCTCGCTACTTTCTTGGCCGCGGCCTTGCTGACCGGTGCTGGCTTGACCGCCTTCTTAGCGGCTGGCTTAGTGGCTGGCTTGGCGGTCGCCTTGGTGGCTGCCTTGGCTACAGGTGCTGCCGCCGGCTTGTTGCTCAGTTTGCGCAGTTCAGCATTCAGCTGATCGACGCGCTGAATCAGGGCCTTCAGATCACCACGCCCCGGCACGCCAAGGCGCACTAGCGCCTGCTGCACGCGATCTTCGAACACTTTTTCCAACTTGTCCCACGTATCCGCAGCGCGCTCTTTGACCTGTCCGACTCGGCTCTCGACGGCGTCACGTACCGCGTCCACGCGGCCTGTCGCCAGATTGCGAGTGCGCTTCTCGAGGTTGACGCCTTCCGACACCAGCGATTCAAACATCTTGGTGCCTTCGCCCTGCGCTCGACCAAACGCGCCCATGCCGGCCATCCAGATTTGCTGAGCGGAATCCATGATCGACTTCGACAGCACTTCGGCCTTGGCCTGCAGCATTTCAGCAGGATTCTTTGTTTTCGGTGTTGCCTTGGCGCTTGACTTGCCTTTGCCAGCGGATTTGAACTTCGCCATCTGTGTACCCTCTCCAATGTGATTGCTTGGCCCGAATGCTCATCGGGCGCGTGGTGTGCAGTGTGCCGGCAGTAACTAGAATAATCACACTATGTCGGCGGTCACTTTCAGCGGGCCGGTACTTGAATTGATAAGCGTGGCGCATGCAAAAGCAATCTGAAATCTTGGTCGTAGGAGCTGGTGTAATCGGGCTGGCCTCCGCATGGCACCTGTTGGCAGCTGGCCGCAGCGTGCGTGTGCTGGATCAGTCCGGCGTGGGCGCAGGAAGCTCACACGGCAACTGCGGCACGATCACGCCCAGCCACGCGCCGCCACTGGCTGCACCGGGCGTCATATCGCAGGCGCTGCGCGGCATGCTGCGCGCCGACTCACCGCTGTTCATACGCAGTCGATTCGACCCAGCGCTGATGGCATGGCTATGGCGATTTGCCCGACGCTGCAATCGGCGCGACTGGCGTGCCTCCGCGCTGGCGCGCGCAGCGCTACTGAACGGGTCGCGCCAGCTGCTCTCGGATCTGGTTCGACACCAGCAGATGCAGTGCGAATTTGTTGAAAGCGGCCTCGTCTACGCGTTTCGCGAAGCGTCTACCGCGCGACGGCTTTGCCTAGAAGCGGATGTGCTTTCCGAGCTAGGCATCACCACGGAGACCTGGGACGCGGGCCGCCTGCTCAACGAAGAGCCAGCGCTCAAACCGGGCGTGGCGGGAGGAATATTTTTTCCTGGCGATGCCTGTTTACGTCCTGATCGTTACGTCGCTGAGTTGGCTCGTATGGTGACGGCGGCAGGCGGCTCAATCGAAACCGGCACGCGAGTTTCCGGCCTCAGTTCCTCTGCGGCCAACGTGACGCTAAAACTTGAAAATGGACAGGCGTGCCGCGCTGAGCAGGTGGTGGTGGCAACCGGCGCATGGACGCCGCGCTGGCTGGCATCGTTGGGATTGCGCATCCCGATTCAGCCAGGCAAGGGCTATTCCATTACCTATACGCGGCCAGAAATCGCCCCCAACCGTCCACTCGTGCTGAAGGAACCTTCCGTGTGTGTGACCGCATGGGGCAGCGGATATCGATTAGGCAGCACGATGGAATTTTCCGGCTATGACACGCGCCTCAACCGCACGCGCCTGGATGCGATAGTCCGCGGCGCGAAGCAGTTCTTGCACCAGCCTGAGGGCCCGCAGCGCCTTGAAGAATGGTACGGATGGCGGCCAATGACCTGGGACGACTTGCCGCTAATTGGCGCAGCGCCCGGACACCCACGTATTCATCTCGCCTGCGGCCACGGAATGCTCGGTGTCAGTATGTCGCAGGCCACCGGCAGGCTGATTGCCGAGCTAATTAGCGGTGTTACGCCCAGCCTTGATCCAGCGCCGTACGATCCGCGTCGCTTTCAGCACTAGGTCAAGTCGCAGTAAGTCGTTGGTTCGAACATGGGCTCGGCGTTTGAGTTACGCCGGTCAGGGGTCTATGGTGGACGTAATAGGTCGATGCGCTACTGCTTTGCTGCTGTTATCACTGCGTAGTGAAACGGCCCTAAGCTGCCGCACATCGTGTAGCGCTCGCAGCCTCCGCTGCCACAGCGTATTAGGGGAGTTTTGTCATGCCTACTTCGTGCCTACGTTTTCTGGCTCTAGTCTTGACGGCGATGTTTGCTTCGCCGAGCGTGGCACAGACTCAAGTTCAGGCCATCGTCTCAGGCTTCAACGCGACCGCGCTGCCGCGCAATGACGATGGATCTAGTGCTGCCGTGCCGCTCGGCTTCAGCATTAACCTGTTTGGGGTGACGGTTGATCGGCTGTTCGTCAATAACAATGGCAACGTCACCTTCGATCAACCTTTGGCTGAATTCACGCCGTTTCCGCTGCTATCGACGGACCGGTTAATCGTTGCGCCGTTCTTCGCCGACGTCGATACGAGCATCGCTGGCGATCAGGTGACCTACGGTAGCGGTACGTTTGAAGGGAGGCCAGCGTTTGGCGTTAACTGGCTGAACGTGGATTACTTCCTGAGTTCGCCCAATCACAGGAACCGTATCAGCGCTCAACTGGTTTTGGTTAGTCGCAATGACCGCCGCGCGGGTGACTTCGACATCGTTTTTAACTACGGATCAATCGCCTGGGAGGCGGGTCAAGCCTCCGGTGGCGATGCCAACGGGCGCGGTGGCAGCTCGGCACGCGCGGGCTTCGCTATCGGTCGTGGTGCGCCGGGCTCGGCGGTTGAACTTATCGGCTCAGCGGTGCCGGGAGCGTTCATTAACGGCAATGTTCTAGCGCTAAATTCCAACCGTCGCGGCTCAACCCTTAATGGCCGCTACGTCTATCAAATTCGTGGAACCGAGGCTGCAGCGCAGGTGGGTTCGTTGACACCGTTTGCCAATGCGCCGAGTCAGGCACCGGTGAGCAGCGGCAACGGGCGATTTGTCGTATTTCAAACCCGCGCCACCAATCTCGCCAGCGGTTCGCCCCAAGGCGTGTCGCAGATTCTGCGGGTTGATACGCAGACCGGCACCGTCTCGCGAATCAGTGTCGACAACGCTGGCGCCGCCATCAATGGCGATGCTGTAAGTCCGGCGATTTCCAATGACGGCAACTTCGTAGCGTTTGTTGCGCCCGGTGCGGCAGTCGGACAGCTACTAGGGGACAACGCAGCATCCAAGGCGGCGCGCAGCAAAGGAGGCGGCAGCATGCTGCTGTTACGCAACTTGCTGACCGGATCAACCCAAATGGTGTCGATGGCAGCCGAGACGCCCGCCGACACGGCACCGCAGATTTCGGCGGCCGGCAACGCCATCGTGCTAACCCGTGAGGTAAGCAGCGCCAGTCAGGGATCGGTCGGTCAAAGCAACGTGTTTCTCGTTCCGCTGATTCGCAGCGGCAACACGGTGACGACCGGCAGCGAGCGCTGCGTCACTTGCAAAGTCATCGGCAGCAACGGCGGTGAGTTGGCAGCCAATAGCGATGGTGCTGCGACGCAGCCGAGCGTGTCGGCCGATGGTGTCTGGGTGGCCTACCAGACAACCGCTAAGAATCAGCTGGCGAACGCGCCACCGGTCTGCCCAAGCAGCGGCACCAATCTCATGTTGCGCAACATGTTGACTGGCGCTCTGCGGCAGGTCAGCACGCCACCGAGTGCCGCAGCGTGCGGCCCCGCCGGTGCCAGCAGCGCAGGCGGCTCATTGGATCTTTCCGGCCTGCGCGTGGCATTTGAGTCCGACTTGCCGCTGGTCGCCGGTGATACCGACGCGCGCCGCGATGTGTATGTCTTCGACGTGGCGCAGGGCACACTGCAGCGGGTAAGTCAGGCTGCCGGTGGCGGCAACGCCAACGGCCTCAGTGCGCAACCGACGATGTCAGGTGACGGTCGCTTTGTCGCCTTTGTGTCTGCGGCCACCAATCTTGATCCGACCAGCGCAGACACCAACGGCGTGGCCGATCTACACGTGGTGGCGGTCGACAGCAAAATGATGGCGCGACTCGCCACCACCGATAGCGGCGATCAGGCCGACGGCAGCGCCAATCGACCAAGCTTTAATTTCGACGGCAGTCGGCTGTCGTTTGATTCGGCAGCTGGGAATTTGGCGGTAGGCGCTGTGTCCGGTCAGCTCGGGGTTTATCAGCGCGCTAATCCTTTGGCAGGCGCGAGCAGCACTTCGGACGTGCTGTCTGCGACCTGGTGGAATCCTTCAGAGAGCGGTTGGGGGTTGTTTACCGCAGACCAAGGTAGCGTGTTGGCGACCGGCTGGTTTACCTACGACACCGATGGTGAACCGCTGTGGTATCTGCTAACACCTTCGGGTATCGGCGCTGACGGCAGTTACAGTGGCAATGTCGAGCGCTACACCGGCGTGCCGTTTGATCGAGTGGCCGGCAACGCCGTCGAGTCGAGCGCCATCGTGGGCCAAGCCAGCCTGCGTTTCAGCGGCGCAAACTCGCTGAACCTTACCTACAGCATCGGCGGCCAAACGCAGTCCAAAGCGCTGACACGCTTCCCGTTTGGACCCAGCGAACTGCGCTGCACGCGCTCGCCGACGACGTCGCGCGCTACCGCCACCAACTTCAGCGATCTTTGGTGGGGTGGCAATGCAGGCTCCACTGGCTGGGGTCTGCACATCAGTCATCTCGACAGCAGCATGTTTGCGACTTGGTACACATACGATAGCGACCGCGAGCCGGTGTTTCAGATTGGCGCGATGACCCGGCAGCCGAATGGCTCATTCACTGGCCCTCTCTTGCGCCAGCCGAACGGAACGCCGCTGCTGCAGATTAATGGTCAACCAGCGTCGGGCTCGGCGACCCAGGTAGGGACGGCAACGCTGAGTTTTTCGAATGGCGAAACCGGCACTTTCACCACCGTGCTCGGCGGCGTCATGCAGACCAAAGCGATTTCGCGGCTTCAGTTCGGGTCGGCTGTCACGGTCTGCAACACGGTCGCGCCAACGCGCGCGGCGAGCAGCAAGTTTGCGGGTAAGATCGAGGGCCAGCGTCCCTAAAAACCGCAGTTGACCGCTCCCAGGAGTCAGTTAGTGCTTCATGTGAATGAGGTTTTTGAGCTTCGTTCTGCTCAGCCGTTGGGTGCCGGCCGCTACGCACCCGATGGCACAGTTGGGAGGCCATGTGGCTTTGTCTTTCGCGCGCTAGACGTGCCGCCTTTGCTAGCGTCCGTTGCTCGTCGCAGACTTTCAACCTGCGCCTCGTCGGTTGGCGCCAGCCGGCCTCCCAAACGCACACTCGGGCGCGTTCAAGCGTGGGTTCTGGGATGACCCATGTCGCCCGCCTCATAAAAGGTCGCTCGCCGCTCGTCGTCAGCATTCCGCATGATGGCGTTGCGCTGCCGTCTGAAATGATTTTGAGGATGACGCCGGCGGCGCGAGCGGTGCCTGATACCGATTGGCAGGTGTCGCGCCTATATGCGTTCGCAAAGGGCATGGGTGCATCGATCTTGATTCCGCGCTTCTCGCGCTATGTCGTTGACCTCAATCGCTCAGCTGATGATGGCAAGCTGTATCCGGGACAAAACACAACCGGCCTCTGTCCAGATATGCGGTTCGACGGCGGGCCCGTATATCTCCAAGGCGAAGAGCCTTCGGCCGACGAAATCGGCGAGCGGGTCGAGCGTTATTGGCGGCCTTATCACGACGCACTGAAGGACGAGCTTGAGCGTAAGCGCGCAATGCACGGCCGGGCGATTTTGTGGGAGGCGCATTCCATTCGGTCGCAGCTGCCGTGGCTGTTCAAAGGCCGTCTGCCCGACCTCAATCTGGGTACTGCGGACGGACGCAGCTGCGCCTCGCTGGTAGAGGAGCGCGTCGCTGCGGTTGCGGCATCGCAGTTCGATTACAGCTGGGTGCTAAATGGGCGCTTCAAGGGCGGCTACATCACCCGCCATTACGGCCGCCCGGCCGAAGGCGTCGAGGCCGTGCAGCTTGAGCTCGCGCAAAGCACGTACATGGACGAGGAAACAACTGCGTGGAACGCTGCTGGCGCAGAGCGGCTACAGGCGCTATTGCGACGGCTCTTGGCCGTGGCGATTAGCTAGGATCCGGATTCCGGATCGAAAGCGCTGTGGCTCCGCCGTTACGCTCGTCTTTGCGTGCGTTACGTTAAATACTTTCGCGCCGTCGACTTAAATCTCCAGAGTGGCCAAATCGCCCTTCGTCTCCAGCCAATGTTTGCGATCGCTGGCGCGCTTCTTGTTCAGCAGCATGTCCATTAGGGCGCTGGTCTCCTCCGCGTTTTCAACGGTGAGCTGCACCAAGCGTCGCGTGTCGGGATGGATCGCCGATTCACGCAGCTGTGAGGGGTTCATTTCGCCCAAGCCTTTGAAGCGGGTGACGTTGACTTGGCCTTTTATTTTTTCGCGTTCAATGCGGTCTAGCAGTAGACGCTTTTCTTCCTCATCGAGCGCGTAAAACACCTGTTTGCCGATATCGATGCGAAACAGCGGCGGCATGGCGACGAACACGTGGCCGGCGCGCACGAGCTCAGGGAAGTGCTTTAGGAACAAGGCCGACAGCAGCGTCGCGATATGCAGTCCGTCGGAGTCGGCGTCAGCCAGCACGATGACTTTGCCGTAGCGCAGGCCGCTGATGTCATTGACGCCAGGATCGCAGCCGATGGCGACCGCCAAATCGTGAACTTCGGTCGATGCGAGCACCCCCGAGCTTTCCACTTCCCACGTGTTGAGGATTTTTCCGCGCAGGGGAAGGATGGCCTGAAAGTCTTTGTCGCGCGCCTGCTTGGCGCTGCCGCCGGCCGAATCGCCTTCGACCAGAAACAGCTCGGTGCGTGAGAGATCTTGGCTGGCGCAGTCGGACAGCTTGCCGGGCAGGGCGGGGCCTTGCAGCACTTTCTTACGGACGATTTGCTTCTCGGTCTTCAACCGCGCTGATGCGCGCTCGATCGCGAGCTGGGCGATCTGCGTGCCGATTTCAACATGCTGATTGAGATACAGCGAGAACGCATCGTGCGCAGCGCCTTCAACAAAACCAGCGGCCTGGCGGGATGACAAGCGCTCTTTGGTCTGCCCGCTGAACTGGGGGTCGGTCATTTTCATGCTTAGCACGTAGCTCGCACGATCCCACACGTCTTCAGGTGCCAGCTTGACGCCGCGCGGCAGCAAACCGCGAAAGTCGCAGAATTCGCGAAGCGCTTCGGTCAGCCCTGAGCGCAGCCCGTTCACGTGCGTCCCGCCTTGCGCGGTGGGAATTAGATTGACGTAGCTTTCTTGTGCCAACTCGCCGGTGCTGCCGTCGGTGTTCGGCACCCAGGCGAGCGCCCATTCGACCTGCTCCGACTCACGCGCCAGCTTGCCCATGAAAAGCTCAGCCGGCAGCCGCTCGCGGAACTCCAACAGCCCACCTAGGTAGTCGCGTAGGCCGTCGGCGTAGAACCATTCGACTTTCTCGCCGCTGGCTTCGTCAAACAGTTTGACGGTGAGTCCGGGGCACAGCACCGCCTTCGCGCGCAGCAAATGCTTCAGCGGTTTTAGCGCGAACTTTGGCGTATCGAAATAACCTCCATCGGGCCAGAAGCGCAGTCGCGTACCCGTATTGCGCTTGCCAACGGTGCCGATTTCTTCCAGCGTCGTGATCGGAAACCCATCGGCGAACGTCTGCCGATACTCGGTGCCATCTCGGCGAATGGTCACATCGACCTTTTTCGACAGCGCGTTCACCACCGATACGCCCACGCCATGCAGGCCGCCAGAGAACGTGTAGTTGCGGTTGTTGAACTTGCCGCCGGCGTGAAGGCGGGTAAGGATCAGCTCAACGCCGGGGATGTTTTCCTCCGGATGAATATCCACTGGCATACCGCGGCCGTCATCGCTGACCTCGCAGCTGCCGTCGGTAAATAGCGTTACATCGATGGTCTTCGCATGCCCCGCCAGCGCCTCGTCGACGCCGTTGTCGATCACCTCCTGCGCTAGATGATTCGGCCGCGTGGTGTCGGTGTACATGCCGGGCCGGCGCTTGACCGGGTCCAGCCCGGAGAGGACTTCAATGTCAGCGGCGTTGTAGCGCGTGCTCATGCGGTTTCAGTGGGTTCGAACAGGCGGCGAGGATGGCCGGGTGGGGTGTAGGGGTCAAGCAATTAAGCATGCGTCCGATGAGGGCGATGTCGCGTGCAGGTCAAATATGGACAGACATGTAGTTTTCGCCGCACTGTTGAGAGTCCTAACAAGTGAGGTGCGTGATGGGCGTTCGGCGCGCTACTCTCTAGTCCATGCTGACTGGCCTCTTCGAATCCCTGCGCGCGGCGCGCGTGCCTGTGTCGCTGCGCGAATGGCTGGACCTGCACGCCGCACTCGATGCTGATCTTGCTTTCGCCGATATCGACCAGTTTTTCCTGCTGGCGCGCACGGTGCTTGTGAAAGATGAGAAGCATTTTGATCGCTTCGATCAGGCCTTCGGCGCGTATTTTCGCGGTGTCTCGGCAGTTGATCCGACGCAGGCTGGTGAGATTCCCGAAGACTGGCTGCGGCAAGTCATGCAGCGTCTGCTCTCGGATGAGGAGAAGGCGAAGATCGAAGCCTTGGGCGGCCTCGATAGGCTGATGGAGGAGTTCCGCAAGCGTCTGGAGGAGCAGAAAGAACGCCACCAGGGCGGCAATCGCTGGATAGGCACTGGCGGCACTAGTCCATTCGGCGCGGGTGGCTATCATCCAGAAGGCATTCGCGTAGGCCCCAAGGGCGGCGGCAAGCGCGCCGTGAAGGTGTGGGATAAACGTCAGTTTAAGAATCTCGATGAAGATGCAGAGCTAGGCCCGCGCACGATGCAAATTGCGCTGCGCCGATTGCGTCGATTCGCGCGCACGGGGTCACCCGATGAGCTTGATTTAGACGGCACTATTGACGCCACCGCACGCGAGGCCGGCATGCTCGATATCCGCATGCGGCCTGAGCGTCACAACGCGGTAAAAGTCCTGCTGCTGCTCGATATCGGCGGCTCGATGGACGAACACGTCTACGCTTGCGAATCGCTATTCGCCGCCTGCCGCAGCGAGTTCAAGCGGCTTGAGCACTACTACTTTCACAACTTCGTTTACGAGTCGGTGTGGAAAGACAACCGCCGACGCTTCTCCGAACGCACGCCGATCCACGAACTCCTGCGCCGCTACAACCCCGATCACAAAGTCGTATTCGTGGGCGACGCCGCAATGGCGCCGTATGAAGTCACCCATCCCGGCGGCAGCATCGAGCACTGGAACGAAGAAGCCGGCGAGGTCTGGTTCAAGCGCATCGCCGAGCGCTACAAAAAACTAGTCTGGATCAACCCCAGTCCACGCAAGAGCTGGGACTACAGCATGTCAACCGATCACATCCGCAAGCTTGCGGAAAACCGGATGTTTCCGTTGACGATTGAAGGGCTGACGGATGCGATGCGGGTGTTGGGCAAGTAGAGGGGTGTCGTGCTTTGAACCGGCTCGGTCATTGCCGGCACCTCATCCACCTTGCTTGCTCGACCTGATAGCAATCC
>JBBSIY010000095.1:0-10432 GCA_038257785.1 Lysobacterales bacterium | reverse complement strand
GAAATAGCGCGGCCGAACGGCGCTAAATAGACTGTAGACCAGATAGCCAAGGCTAAGCCCAATCCCCGCGCCGATCACGCTGCCCACCAGTGCCGAAGCACGCGCTTGACGGTCGCCTGTGAAGCTCGACAGATAGATCCACACCTCGGTGCCTTCGCGCGCCAGCGAGCAGCTGACAACCGCCGCACACAAGAAGTAAATCGTCGCCACTGGCAAGGCACGTTGCGGCTGCATGATGCGCGGGACCATTAGCCACTGCAGACCGAACAGGCAGCTGATTGCCGATAAGTACAGCCCCGAGTTGACCCATTCTTGGCCCGTGCCTTCCCACGCATTGGCGATGTCGCCGGCAAAGCGGCTGAGCGCAATCGAGAACAGAACGCCCAACACCACCGACACCAGTGCCCAGCGCAGTCCCAAACCAAGCATGCGGCAAAGCGCCAGCAGCAGACTGACGAAAAGCGCAGCCTCCAGCACCTCGCGCAGCACCAGCAGCACAGCGACGAGCATTAGGGCTGCACCCGAATCACGCCCTGCGCGGTGGTGGGATTGAACTCGCCAAAAAACGGATAGTCGCCCGGCGGCAGCGGGCCGATAAAGATGATGGCAGTGGCACCCCCCATGATGACCTTCTCGCGATTGAGCTCGTAGCTTTCAAACTCCTCAGGCGTTGGGTCTTGATTGCGAACAAACAGCCGAACTTTGCGGTTCGCCGGAATGACTAGCTCGGCGGGGTAAAACAGGTGTCCGCGTATATCAATCGCGAACTCAGGCACGTCGGCTGCCGTCGCCGCGCGACAGCCAGCAATACACAGAACAACGGCTAGCCAATGCCTCATATCAAGGTCCCCTGTGCATGCGGCGCTACGGACTTCGTAATCTGCGCAGAGGTAAATTCTTGCATCTTAAGCTCGACCCGAAGGCCACCAAGCGGCGAGTCGAAAAACCGCACGCTCGCACGATGCAGATCAGCAACTTGGCGAACGATCGACAGGCCGAGGCCGCAGCCAGCATCGCGAGGGTCGTGCTGGTCGCCACCAATGCGATAGAAGCGATCAAATACGCGCGCCCGCTGGTCTTCCGGAATACCGATCCCGGAGTCGTCAATTTTTAAGCTCACCTCACCTCCGCTGGCCTCCGTGTGAATGCGAATCCGGCCATGTGGCGGCGAGTATTTGATTGCATTGGAGAGCAGGTTGCCAAGCAGCGACTCCATCGCATATTGATCACCGTTGATCCACGCTGCACCACCGTCCGCTTCAATATCCAATGATTTCCGCTGCAGTACATCGCTGAACTGCAGCACCACGTGGCGCACGCGCTCAGTAAGATCGAGCGCGACAAAGCGACCCATGTAGTGGTCAGGCGCAATCCGATTCAGCATCAAAATCTGATTGACGAGATGGTGCATACGCTCGACGCCCGTTTGCAGCTTGGCGACCGCGTTGACGTGTTCTGGTGCGGCGAGCGCAAGATTTTCACATTGGATGCTTAGCGCTGCGATAGGTGTTCTGAGCTCATGCGCAGCGTCAGCTGAAAAGCGCACCTCGCGCGCGAATGACGCCTCAAGTCTGGCCAGCAGCGCGTTGGCCGCGTGCGCAAGCTGACGCAGCTCTATCGGCATTTTCTGATCGTCCAAGGGGCGCAAATCTCGCGCCTCGCGGCGCTCTAAATCGATGGCTAGCTGCCTGATGGGCCGAAGCCCAACGGCGAGCAGGCACCAAATCGTCAGCCCAAGCAGGGGAATCGCCAGCAGCATTGGGTAGACCGCCGGCAAGATCACCGACTCAGCCAGCCGATAGCGCTGATCATCACGCTCGGCAAGCACAATCCAGCGACCCGCCGCTGAGCTTGCGGCCACCAGCACATGCCATCGATAGCCGTTGAAGTTGGCGAACGTGTAGCCCGGTGTTAGCGCCACAATGGGTGTCGCCGGCATCAGCACCGAATGCGCCAACAGGCCGCCGTCGTTGCTCAGCCATTGAAACTGCAAGCTGGCATCGCTGGAAAATAGCGGCGCACTGCCGAGCAACCTACCCTCGCGTATTGCGCCACGCTGCAGTAGATCGGGAAGGGTGAAATCCAGCAGTTCGATTTGCTGCTGCATTCGCTGATCCAGCAGCGCCTCCGCCTCGGTCATGCTGACGTGATAGCCGCGCAAAGCGGCGGCGAAGTTGACCAGTGTCACCACCGACAGCAGCGCTAAGGTCAAGAAGGTGCGGATTGACCTCAAACGCGCTGCACCATGTAGCCGATGCCGCGAAATGTTTTGATGAACTGATCAGGCAGCTTTTTGCGCAAGTGGTGAATGTGCACCTCAATCGTATTGCTCGCCACCTCTTCGCCCCAGCCGTAGAGCTGTGATTCGAGCGACTCTTTGGTTTGGATGATGCCGGCGCGTTCAACCAGCGCCTTAAGCAGCATGTACTCGCGGCGCGATAGCGTGAGCGGAAGGCCGTGCAACGACGCCTCCGCCTGCTGCGTGCTCAATCGCAACGGTCCGACTTCAATCGTCGACGTACTGGCGGTCCCTAGCCGTCGTTCCAGCACGCGCAGGCGTGCCAGCAGCTCGGCGCGAGCGAATGGCTTGGTGAGGTAGTCGTCGGCCCCAAAATCCAGTCCGCGGACTTTGGCTTCGGTGCTGTCGCGCGCGGTCAGAATTAGCACTTGGACTGGCGGCGTATTGCGTTTGGCATAGCGCAATACCTCAATGCCATCCATGTCCGGCAAACCTAGATCGAGCACTAGGATATCGGGCGGATCGGCGAGCAGCGCAGCACAGGCCGCTTTGCCTGTGGCGACGTGATTGACAACAAATCCCGCCTGCCGCAGCGCCACCACAACGCCATCGGCAATCAGCTCATCGTCTTCGGCCAGCAGTATCCGCATTGGTTCTCCGTTGCCGCGCGCCTAAATCTTGGCGCGTACAAGTCTAAGCTTCTGCTCAATCTCACCGCGACGCCCCGCATCCGCCGTCTCGCGCCCGGATCGCATCGGCGCAGCTAGCGCCTTCTCAAACGCCGCCAGCGCTTGCGGATACTGCTTTTCTTCCAGCAGGTAGTCGGCGTAGAAGTAGTTGGCGTCAATACCGTCAGGGTTGGCCTTCAGGCCTTGCTCAAGCAGCTCTTTGGCCTTGTCATCGTCCCCAAATCCCACCGGCCATCCAGGCACTTGGTAGTAAAGGGAGCCGAGACTGGTCAGCGCTGAGCCATCCAACGCTGCCGGGTCAATCGCAATGGCCTGCTCGAACAGCACCTTCGCCTGCTTCACTTCGCCAAGCGCACCCAGCCCGCCCTTGATCCCCGCATAGGTCGAGCGAATGATGCCTTCCCATATTAGATACTCAGCCGCTGAAGGATGCGCTGTTCGACTGGCTTCTGCCGCGCTGACCAGGGCCGCGAAAGCATTCTCCTGTGCGTCGGCCGGGAGCTGATATTTGACCTCTGCCCAACGCGTTTGCAGCTGGGTGATATCGCCAGAGTCAACCGCCTTCGAAGCGGCAAGCGGCAGCAGAACGAATACGGCAAGCAGACTGAGTTTCGCTAAAGGTGACATAGGGTGCTCCTTTAAGGATGCGTGGGTGCAGCAACTGAAGACACCGCGCGACGCGCGCGTTCGATGTACGGACGAATCGTTGGCATCTGATTGCGTAAAGCAGCGTCGACGAGTGCGGGCGCCAGCGCGTTCAGACGCAGGAAGAAGCGTTCGGGCCAACCGATGGCGCGATCGCGCATACGCTTGGCGCGCAGCATGGATTCGACGACGGCAGCCACACGCTCGGGCGGATCCATGACATTGCCCAGCGCCGCGTTCATCTCGCACACAACGCGATCATTGAGCGGCGTACGGGTGCCGCGCGGCGCTAAGTAGCCCACCTGAATATCGCTGTCGACTAGCTCGCGCCGCAGCGCTTCAGTGAAACCTCGTAGCCCGAATTTGCTCGCGCAATAGCTGACGTATCCCGGATAGCCAAGACCACCAAACGTCGACCCTATATTGATGACACGACCGCTATTTGGATTGAGCTGCGGGAGACACTGCTGGGTGAGCAAAATCGGCGTGAGCAGGTTGGTACGCAGCGTCGCCTCAACGTCGGCAGCCGACGCATCAGCGAGCAGCTTGAACTGATTGACGCCCGCGCAATTGATCAGCACGTCCAATCGTTTAGGCAACTGATTGACCGCGTCCGCCAACATTCGGCGTCCATCCAGTGTCGCGATATCGGCGGCCACTGCGATATGACCCGCACCAGCAAGCGTCGCGACGACCTGATCGAGCGCGTCCGCACGTCGGCCAATCAGCAGCATCTGCGCGCCGCCTGCCGCCAAACGCATGGCAATGGCTGCGCCGATGCCGCCGCTCGCGCCGGTCAACAGAATTCGTGCACCGTCGATCAACATCGCTCAGGCAGCCCGCGCCAAGGGGCGAGTTTCAATATCGCGGAAGATGTCGCCATACAGCCGAAAGAAGCAGCTAGCTGCGTGCAGGATGTCGGCTTGATCGGCGAGGTCATCCACCTCATTCATCAGCTTCTCAAAAAACTTCATGTGCGACTGATCGAGGCTGCCGTGTGAGCGCAGATAGGAAAACGCCTTGCGCGGCAAACCCAACCTTGACTCGATTGCCTCCGCCGCCTGGGTGGCGAAGCTGACGCTGGTGCCTTCCAGTACAAACACCATGCCGAAGAAACCCATCGGGTTGTTGCGCATCACCGTGTCGTAGGCATAGGCCACCATCATTTCAGTGGCAAAGCCGGGTTTGCCGCAATTCACGGCGGCGCGATTGCCACCGCAGGCCACGATGTCGTTCAACACCCACTCCTGATGGCCAAGCTCTTCTTCGATGTACTCGGCGATCGCGGTGCGAAAGGCCTCTTTGTGCATAGGCAGACGGCTACCGACGGCCATCAGCAAAGGTACGGTGTGACGAACGTGGTGAAACGCCTCGGTTAGGAACGCTACATAGTCGTCATGACTGAACTGGCCATCCCCCAGCACACGCTGGATCAGCGGGGCCGACAGCAGGTAGGCGCGGTCGGCCTCGGTATGCGCCCGAAGGCGATCAAAGAACAGCATCGATAGCTCCTGCTTCGTGGAAATGGTGTGGCTCGGAATACAGCTGATGGATGGCGGCTGCGTGCTGACTGCAAATAGCCTCTCGCCGCAGGCGCCCGTTATCGGTCAGCGTGCCAGCGGACGCGCTAAACGATTCGGTCGCAACGATGAAGCGTGCGATTCGCGCGTAGTCAGGCAGCGTTTGGTTGAGGTCAACAAGCGCTGCGCGCAAGGCGCTCAAATCGTTAGTTCGCGGCACGATAATGGCGGCGCAAAACGGCCGCGCGTCGCCGATCACCATCGCTTGCGCGATCAGCGGGCACAGCGCGAGTTCGGCTTCGATCCATTCCGGCGAGATGTTGCGGCCATAGCTGCTGATCATCAGATTGCTGCTGCGTCCGCTGATATAGAGAAAGCCCTCGTCGTCTATTCGGCCCAGATCGCCGGTGCGCAGCCACACGTCATCGGGTCGATTCGGCAAGTGACCGAGATACCCCGGCGACACGTTGCCAGTCACCTCGATCTGTCCATCGACAATTCGTACGCGCACATGGTCGAGCACCTTGCCCACGCTGCCGATGCGCTGAGCATTGGGTGAGTTCAGCGCCACCACCGAGGCACACTCCGACAGTCCGTAGCCTTCGAACACGGGGATACCAACCGCCTGCGCCTGCGCAATTAACGAGGCCGCCGTCGCTGCACCGCCTACGGCTACAAATCGCATGCACGCCGGCACGCGAATGCCGTGACGTTCGCCAGCCACCAGCGCGGCCAGGATCTGCGGCAGCACGATCAGGCTATTTGCCTGATGCGCGTGAAGCGCCTTCACTAGCGCACCTAGATCCAGCTGCGAACTGCCGTGCAGACCCGTCTCAGCGGGCGACAACACCACCGCCGTTTTGCCAAGCATTAGCGGCACATAGATGCCGGCGATGTTCTCCAGCAGCGTACTAAGCGGCAGCAGACAGAAGTGTCGATGCGACGCATCAGCGTCGATCGCATGCCCGGCATGAATCCGTTTAGCGAGCGCGCTGATCACCGCATCCAGCATGCTGTCGTCGATGCAGACGCCCTTAGGCGCGCCCGTGGTACCGGAGGTGAATGTGATCTTGCGGGTGCCGATCGCAGCGCACGTCTGTGCATCGCGCAGGCCTGACATGTGCAGCAACACGACTCCGTCCACGGGCGATGCGAGCTGCGACGCGAAGTCGATACCGTCAGTGCTGTTTCCACAGGCCAAGACCTGACGCATGCCAGTCGAACGAATAACGTGGGCAAACTGTGCCGAAGAAAAGAATGGCGGCAGCGGCACCACACAGCGACCCGCTAAAGATGCCGCTATATCGGCTACCGCCCACTGCAAGGAGTTTTCCCCGGCAAGTCCAATCACACCTTCGCCGTGCGCGCGCAACCCGTCGGCCAAGCTGCGGATCTGCCTCCAAAGTTCCGAATAGCTAAGCGCACGGCTGTCGCCTATAAGCGCCACTGCGTCTGGCGACTGTTCGGCGTGCAAGCGAAGCGCGGAAAAAAGAGCCTGCATCGCTCAGAGCGCCGGCGCGCAGCGCGCCGCGGAACGCTCGTCAGGCGGCGACCGGTGCGCACGACAAAGTGTATCGACAGCGTCCCCAAGCATCGCTGCAACAGCGCGGTACAGCATCTGCTGGCGGGCAGCCGCGACCGCAGGACGTACCTCGCCCACCATGACCTTCGGCGCGCTGGCGTAATAGTCACCCCAGCTGTCGCCGCGGTCCGCTAGGCGAGCGGGGTCCGCGTCAGCGATAGCCACCGGTGCGTAGTGCAACTTGCCCAACAATCGTTGGACCTGCGGCGTCGCAGTGAACACCACCCAGCGATAGCCCAAGCGATCAACCAGCTCGCTCAGCAGCACAAAAAGAAGCAAGCCGCTGCCTTTCCACGTTGACACCAGATTGCCGATCTCCAAAACCTCGCTGCGCGGTACATTGCTGCCGGCGAGCTGGGTGATGATTTGTTCGATCGGCCTAGTTAGATACGCTTCGGCGAACAGCGCTCCGTCGGCAGCCGAGGCCAAGCCAACGCTAGCGAAGTAGCGGTCGCCAGCGCCGAGGCTGATTAGCTGCGGCAGAAAGTGGTCGATGCGCGCGCGATGGGCGCTCGCAAAACGTTGGCTGATGTAGCGCTCCACCGCTGCACGCTGTGTAGAGCTCCGCGAGTGCATTAGGAACCGCGGCATTGCCAGCCGCCGTGTCCCGCCGGCGGCGCGCACGTTGGCGTTCAGAAGCGCTTTGCTTGGTAGGCTGATTTCCATCGCTGCCGCCTTTCCTGCGCCAGAAGTGGCGCGTGGCAGTACGGTAGCGACGCAAACTTAAGTGGGCCTTACGTCCTTGTTAGCCTAGCGTAAACGAGCAAACCGCAGCACGCCCAAGCGCAGCACTTGAGCATCCGCTTCGTTGCGCTTTTCGCTGGCGTAGGCAGAGACCGATCCGCCCTCGCCCAGCCCGCTACACCTCGCCGCATTTGGTACCGACAGTCGGCACCGCGCCGCTGGCTCACTCTACGGCCCTTCAATACGCTGTCGTGTGGAGGCAGCGCTGAGCGACTTAGCGACGTTTCAGTTCATCCAAGCGCGCATCGATTGCTGCAAGCCGCGGATGCGCGGAACCGCACAGCAGAACCACCTGCTCGCGCTGCGCCAGAAGCAGCTCGGACTCACCCGGCACGTCGCCACGAAAGGCCGCCGCCGCCGCCGATAAACCGAGCGTTTCGGCGTAGGCAATGCTCGGCACATAGCCGCGCGCGCGCATCGCAGCGAGGGCGGCAGCAAACGAATCGGCTTCGACGTCTGAGGTGGCACCCTGATTGGCCATTGCAACGCCATTGAGCAAGCGTGCGAGCGCCAGAGCGGCCTGTAGCTGCCAGTACTGCGGCTCCTCGCGATTGCGCTGCGTGCTGAAGTCGCTATCGGCCTGCGTCAGCACCGCCAGCGCTTCGGCGTTGCGCGCCTGCTTCAGCCGCGTCATGCCGAGCTGTAGTTCGGCCAGCGCCTGATCGGGATGATGGACGGCGGCAAACAGATCGCGCGCTTCTGTCGCCAGCTGCACCGATTCTTCGAGGCGCTCCTCATGCCGATCCAGGGCTGCCAGCGCACTCAGCATCGATCCCACGATGGGGTGCCCGGCATGCAGACTGCGCTCGCCTAGCTCACGCGCCGCCTCTAGCTCATCGCGCCCCTCGGCGTAGCGGCCAAGCCCCACTAACGCAACGCCGCGGCCGCCGCGCAGCCAGACGAGACGCGAGGCGGGCGACTTCGGATCAAGCGCCATCAGTCGCGCGGCTTCGGCATAGCCGGACTCCGCGTCGGCATAACGATCACGCCGCAGCGCCGCGGCAGCGACGTTGTTCCAGTCAACTGCCAGACGCGGATCGTCCGCCCCAACCAGCTGACGACGCTCGTCCAGATTGCGTCGATACATGGCCTCCATCGCCACCACATCGCCGCGCAGCCCGGCAAGCTTGGCCAGCGTGGTGCCTATGCTGATGACTGCCAGCGCGTCGCGCGGAGTGGCTTGCTCAAGCAGCGCTAGTGCCTCCTGTGCCGCCCGTTCCGCCTCGTCCATACGGCCGCTGGCGTGATATTGCATGGCCAGCTGGTGCAGGCCTTTAGCAAGCAGCGAGTCGGCGTCCGCGAACCCGCGCAGCTGCTGCGTGCCTGCCTCGATTAACGTGATGCCCGCGCTAACCTCACCTAGCGCCGCGAGGCTTTCGCCAATCGCGATGCGCAGTTCGGCCTGTGCTTCAGGCGCGTCGCTTAGCTCGCTTTCCACGCGCTGCGATGCGTGCTGGACCAGCTCAAGCGCGGTCATTGGCGTGCCTTGGCTAAAGCGCTCAGGATTGCTCGCCTCGAACAGCGTGACCATGAAGTTTTTAACCTGCCCCGCGCGCTGCGACTCGCGTTCCGCGCGCACGGCGTTTTCTCGCGCGACGTTGGCTTGCCATAGCGCCACGCCCAAACCGACGAGCAGCGCGCTCAGCGCTAGGGCCGTCGCCAATACGCCCACTCGATTGCGGCGCAAAAACTTGGTGAGACGGTAGCCCGCCGTGTCGGCGCGCGCGTGGATCGGTCGTCCCTCTAAATACAGCCGTAGATCCTCGGCCATGCGCCCGGCTGAGAGATAGCGCCGCGCCGGCTCATGGCGCAGCGCTGCCAGCACGATGCGGTCAATATCACCGGCCATCTCGCGGGCAAAGCGCATGCGCTCGGGCAGCCGCCGGCCGAGCGCGCGCTCGGCCGTGGCCTCATCACTTTGTCGCAGCGCCGTGCTTGGCAGCTCGGTGGTTTCACGCGCCAAGGCCTCGGCTGATGAGTCCACCACTGAGCCGTGGCGATGATGCGGCAGTTGCCCCGTCAGCAGTTCATACAGCAAAACGCCTAGCGCATAGACATCTGTAGCCGTGCTGACGGTTTCGCCCAGCATTTGCTCAGGTGCCGCGTAGGCAGGCGAGAGCACGCGCGCGCCGGTTTCGGTCAACGCCGCCGCGTCGCTGTCAGCGAGCAGTTTGGCAATCCCAAAGTCCAGTAGGCGCGGCTCACCGCGAACGTCCACCATGATGTTCGACGGCTTCAAGTCGCGATGCACTACCAGCCGACTTTGCGCATAGGCAACCGTATCGCAGACCTGACGCATCAGCTGTAGACGCTCGCGCACGCTGAGCGCATGGCGTCGCGCGTAGTCAGTAATCGGCTCGCCCTCGACATACTCCATCGCGAAAAACGGCCGCCCGTCAGCGGCTACGCCAGCGTCCAGCAGTCGCGCAATGTTGGGATGCTCAAGCGCTGCCAAAATGCGTCGCTCTTGCGCGAAGCGGCGCAGGATTTCGTCGCTGTCCATGCCGCGCTTTAGCCGCTTCAGCGCGGCCTGCTGCGCGAACTCGCCGTCGGCGCGCTCGGCCAATAGCACCTCACCCATGCCACCGCGCCCTAGCTCGCGCACAACCCGCCAGCGACCGATCAGCATGCCGGCGGATTCGACAGGTTCGGTCAACGCCGCGCCGGGTTCAGCGGCGAGCGTCGCCATCACCTCCGGCACGGCCGCCGCTATGCCGCGCTCCAGCAGCCCCTGCGCTGCATCCGCACGCAGCATGGCGCGTGCCTGGCGGGCAAGCTCGGGGTCGGTCTGCTCAACACGGCCAAGCTCCGCTTGCTGCGCTTGCTCGTCTAGCTCGAATAGCGCGTCGAGCAGATCGCTCAGCTGCGACCAGCGCTCGGACTCAGACATCAGCAGGCTGCTCGCCGGTTATCTGGTGATACAGATACGCTCTCGCCTTGCGCCAGTCGCGCCTCACCGTGCGGCTCGACACGCCGATCACCTCAGCAAGCTCATCCAGCTCAAGGCCACCGT
>JBBSIY010000094.1:0-10477 GCA_038257785.1 Lysobacterales bacterium | reverse complement strand
CATCTGCCGTCCCTAGCTCACGGCGCAGGCGGGTGATCAAGCTGCGTTTGGCGAGCTCGGCACTCTCACGAATAGCTTTCAACGCGAGATCGATCTCAGTCATACGCTCGCGCAGCTGGCGGCCGTGCTGGCCACGTTTTTCTGGCGAAGCGTCATCAAGCTCTGGCAACGCATCGCGCACGCGCTTGCGCAGGGCGAGCAGGGCGCTCAGCTCACTCGGCACATCAGCGGCCTCTGCGATCAGAGCGGCAATCTGCTCGGATCGATCACCGCGCAGCTCGCGCCGCTTTTCGAAATACGGCCGCGCCGGCGCTAGCGCGCGATGGCATAGCGAATTGAAACGTCGCGTGAGACCGTGCTCCGGTCCGGGTGCTGCTTCGCCCTCAATGGCATCAAGGCGCAGCCACTCCGCCTTTAGCTCTTTGACCTTGTTAGCCAGGGCATCGGGATGCACTCCGCTGCCGTATAGCGCTTCTGCCTCATCGCACAGTCGCGAGCGCACCTTGCTGCCAGACCAGCGCTGCCAACGCTCGAGCTTGGCCAAGGCCTCGTCGGCACTGGCTAAACGCTGCTGTAGTTCACGCGGCACGCTGCGACCCAGCGCATCGCGTGCTTCGCGCGCCACGCTGACGCTGCCGTCTTGCAGCGCCGCTTCCAGCGTTTTGATCTGCTCAGCCGCTCGCTCTCGCTGGGTCGCGGCTGCCGCTTCTTTACGCTGCTTGTACAGACTGTCGAGCGCGTTGCGTAGGTCGTTGTGCTGCCCCTGAATACGTAGGTTGTCACCGGCAGGGTAATGGCTGGCCTGTTCGCGGACGGCGGCGATTCTGGCGTCGAAGTCGTCGGCAGCGGCGCTCGGCAACGAGGCGATCAGCGTTGCCAGCGCCGGCTCCGGCTCCGGCTGCGCGATGATCGTCGTTTCGGCAAGTTCACTTGCCGAGAGTGTCTGCGCTTCTACGTCAGGTAGCGCAGCTTCAGCGCGCGGCACGGGCTCGCCACGGGCGGCGCTAAGCGCAGCTGCGGCCATGGCCAATCCACCGTCTGCACGACGCTGCAGGTCAGCGTCCACGCGATCACGCAGGGCAAGCCACTCGTCGCGCAGCGCTGCTAGCTGCTGCTCGCGATCATGCGGTAGCTCCCGAGCGAGTTTCGCCAAGGCCTCACATATCAACATGACGCGGCTTGATAGCGCCTTAGTGTCACCGGTGGCGAGTTGAATGGCCTCCAGCTTATCTTTCGCAGCGCGCGTCAGGCGCTTGTCGCGCTTGCGTGAGGCGTCAGCAATTTTTTGCAGTGCATCCGGCGCTTCGATGCGCTCCAGCAGCCAAAATCGAATCGCAGGATCGGGGTCATGAATACAGCGCTGCACCAGCAGCGTCGGCCTCTCGCAGCGTTCAAGGGCAAGCTTACGCAAGGCAGCTAGCGGGCTGTCCTCGGCGACCCGGGCGAGCAGCTCAGCATCGTGCGATTGCAGCAGCGCTGCAGCACCAGCGTCTGCCGAAATTGCTGCGCTACACAACACGTCGATCAGCCGTTTGCGCGCGGCTGCGGCAACGCCGGCGTCTAGCTCGCCACGCAAACGTCGCTCCAGCAACACCGGGTCGTCAATGCGCCGCAGCGCCGCCGATCGCACGGCCGCATCAGGGTCGGTTTGCACGAGGTCAGGCAAAATGCTGATCAGCGCGGGATCTTGGCTTGACTGCACCGCGCGTAGGCGCAGTGCCGGATCTTTGTGGGTCCACTCGGGTTTGCGAAAGCGATCGAACAGCTTCATCAGGTCATCTAGGTAGACTGGCGAGCCGCACAGCCTGCGGGAATCTGCGTCGGTGTCAATATTTGCGTGCAATGGCGGTTAGGCTTTGTTTTATTGCCGCGATAATTGCCAGCAGTACAGCAACACCAATCAGAGGAAAACCGATGCGCGCGATGAACAAAATTTTGATGATCAGTCTGGCAGCGGCGTTGACGCTGATGGCATCGAGCCAGTTGGGTGCGCAGCAGCGCGGTGACTGGGTGTTGGCTCAGTGGCGCGGCGGTGAGTTCTGGTTTCCAGGAGTGGTCGACGTTCGCGAAGGCAACGCGGTCACCATTGCCTACGACGACGGTACGCGCGAGACGCTGCCGGTGAAATCGGTGCGCCCATATACCTGGACAGAAGGCAGCCGCATCGAGTGCCTGTGGGCAGGTGGCAAAGAATGGTATGCAGCGCGCATTACTAAGATGGGAAAAGACGGCAGCAGCATCGACGTGATCTATGACGCCGATGGTGTGTATGAGCAAACCCGCACTGGGGCCTGCCGTTCGCGGTAGGTGCAAGATGGTCAGCAGGGTTTGGCAGGGCGCAGCGGACGCGGCGCGAGGGGGTTCACTTGTACTAGCGCTCGCGCTGTTAAGCGGCTGCGCTGCCCCGCCGCGCAACCTGAGTCCGACGCGCTCGCCGCAGGAAGTGCGTTCGCAGCTTGTGGAGTTGTTGCCAACCTCCCTCGCTGATCGCGAAGGATGGGCGGGCGACGTTCAAGCTGCTTTTCAGCTGCTGAAGGTGCCGCCTAGTACGGAGAATCTGTGTGCAGCGCTCGCCGTGACCGAACAGGAAACCGGCTTCAAGGTTGATCCGCCTGTGCCGAACCTGGCGAAAATAGCGCGTACCGAAGTTGAGCGGCGCGCATCCGGCTTCAAGATTCCCAAAGCGCTGGTTGCGGCGGCGTTAAAGGTGACGTCGACCGACGGTCGTAGCTACGCCGTGCGCATTGCAGCGGTTCGAACTGAGCGCGATATGAGCGAGCTGTTTGAGGAGTTCATCGGGCGCGTGCCGCTGGGAGCTCGGCTGTTTGCAGACATCAATCCGGTGCGTACCGGTGGCCCGATGCAGGTCAGTATCGACTTTGCAGAGAGGCATGCTGACGCCCAAGGGTATCCTTACGGCAAAGGCCTCAGCATTCGTAACGAGGTGTTCTCGCGTCGTGGCGGCCTGTATTTCGGCATAGCGCATCTGCTGGCTTACCCCAACAGCTACGAGCGACATATCTATCGCTATGCCGATTTCAACGCCGGTTGGTATGCCAGCCGCAACGCGGCTTTTCAGGCGGCGGTGAGCGTCGCTAGCGGTGTGCCACTGGCGCTCGACGGTGACTTGTTTCTGGCCGCGCCGCGTTTTGGCACGCCTCCCGTCGGTGCCACTGAAGCCGCCACCCGCTCGCTCGGTCCAGCGTTGGGCAGCAGTGACAGCGCTATTCGTCGCGACCTCGAAACCAGCGTCGAGCTGGCTTTCGAGGACACTGATCTGTACGCGAGCGTGTTTGCGCTGGCTGAGGCGCGAGGCGGCAAACCGCTTGCGCGCGCAGTGATTCCGCGGATCACGCTAAAAAGCCCAAAAATTACCCGCACCCTTACCACCGAATGGTTCGCCAATCGCGTGCAGGATCGCTACCAGCGCTGTGTGAATCGGAGTTTTGCGCGTGAGTTGGGCGGCAGCAGGTGAAGAGCATTGCCAGGTTCCGGGCGATTCAGCGCAAGAGCTCAATTTTGTCGCGATAGCTGCGGCTCAGCTTGATCTCGTGCCCGCTGTCTAGCTCAAGAAAATACTCGCCATTCATATGCGGTCGCATCGCCTTGACGCGGCTGAGATTGACGATGCGTGAGCGGTGTACGCGCTGAAAACGCCGCGGATCCAAGTGTGACTCGAGCTCGCTGAGGGTCGAGCGAAGTACGTAGGTTTCGTGGTCTGAATTGACGCACATGTAGTCGCCCGCTGCTTCGATCCAGCGAATGCTCGCAATCGGCACGCGGACCGTGCGCTGACCATCGCGGATTGCCAAAACATCTGCTTGATGGAGAGAGGATGCAGCCGGTGACAGTGCGTCGGCGAGCTCTAAATCCGGCTGGCCAGAGACTTTTCGCAGCAGCGCGAGTAGGCGATCGCGGTGGCCATCGGATTGCCTTCCACGCAGGATTTCGCGGACGCGCTTCAGACACTGCGCTAGGCGTGCCGGCTCCACTGGTTTTAGCAGATAGTCCAGCGCCGCTGCTTCAAATGCCTTGAGCGCATGGCGATCAAATGCTGTGACAAACACAGTTAGCGGTCGTTGCGCTTCCGGCAGGGCAGCTAGGGTGGCGAAGCCGTCCATGCCGGGCATTTGTACGTCAAGCAGCATTAAGTCGCAGCCATGGTGCTGCAAATACTCGATCGCCTCCGCACCATGGCCGCATTCGCCGACGATCGTAACGTTGGCATCGTCAGCCAAGCGCAGACGTAAACCGCGGCGCGCGAGTGGCTCGTCGTCGACGATCAGGACGCGGAGCGTTATTCCCTCCGGCTTTTCCGACGACAACTTTTCAGACAAGAGCCCGCTCCAATGGCAGGTTCAACGTCACTTCGAATCCCCCCGTCGCTCGGTCACTCGTGGTCACGCGCTGCGCCTCGCCGTAAAGCACGCGCATGCGCTCACGCGTGTTGGTCAAGCCAACGCCGTGTCCGCTGCCCGCCGGCGCTGGGCCGTCCGCACCGCAGCCGGGTCCATCGTCAGCAATTGTCAACACAAGCTGGCCATTTTCGTTGCGGCCACGGATCAATAGCGCGCCGCCCTCGATACGGCCGGCAATCGCATGTTTTATCGCGTTTTCGATGAGTGGCTGCAGCAGCAAACTTGGCAAAAGAGCGTCGAGCAGGGCGTCAGGGACATCGATTTCTACGCGCAGTCGTGCGTCGAAACGCAGCTTTTCGATATCCAGATATAGCGCGGCGGCCTCGAGCTCTTGGCCCAGCGTGACGCGCTGCATGGGATCGTTGTCGAGCGAATAGCGCAGAAACGACGAGAGGCCTTGCACCATTCGGTTCGCGGTTGCCGAATCACGGTCCAACACCAGCGTCGATATGGCATTCAGGGTATTGAAAAGAAAGTGTGGATTGAGCTGATAGCGGAGCATTTTTAGCTGCGTCTGATGCGCCAGGGCGCTAGCTTCTAGCGCTTGCCGAGTCTGCTGTTGCAGGGCCCGATATACGCGCAGCGTGATGTAGAGGAATGCCCAAGCAAGTATCAGATAGGTGTAGCCAACGACGGCTCCGAGCCAGCCGCTTAGCTTCATTGGCCCGCAGTCTTCGACACAGATCAGCGTTCGCGAAAGCTCAAGCGCTACGCTCATTGCCGCGCCCACTGCGATCGATGGCAGGGTGATGGCTGCTGCCAACGGCAGCGGCGATAAGCGGCGCCAGAGCCGCAATAGCCAGCGCAACCCGAGCGTGCCGAGAAAACCGGCGATGTAAACGGGCACGGTGATTTTCCAGCTGTCCCAGCCGCGTCCGTTGACGAGTGCTGATAGATAGCTGAATAAGCCTATGCCGCTCCAGCCTGCAAGCTGAAGCTGCCAGAACAGACGGTTGGTGTCGGCAGTATCGAGGCGCAGATTCACGTGCATGTATGCGTTAAAGGATGACTCGTCATGCTAGCGGCTGCGGACCTGCCTGCGGGGTCCACTCGCCGCAGGGGTTAAACGGGTGAGCGCACGCTTAGTGCGAGCCTATTGCGAAAATTGCAGGCGCGCCAAGTCCGCATACAGGCCGCCAGCGGCGATCAGCGCGTCGTGGGTGCCTTCGGCAACGATACGACCCTGATCCAGCACCACAATGCGATCTGCGCGCCGAACGGTGGCCAATCGATGGGCGATGATCAGCGTGGTGCGTCCGACGATCAGTCGATCTAGCGCCTGCTGAATTGCCCGCTCGCTGACCGCATCCAGTGCGCTGGTCGCTTCATCAAGCAGAAGTATCGGCGCTTGCTTGAGTACGGCGCGGGCGATCGCCAATCGCTGCTGTTGCCCGCCCGATAAGCGCACGCCGCGCTCGCCTAGCCACGTGCCGTAGCCTTCGGGCAGTGCGGCGATAAACTCGTGCGCCTCGGCCTTTCGAGCGGCGTCTTCGACCTCAGCCTGGGTTGCCTCGAGATTACCGTAGCGGATGTTTTCAGCTGCGTCGGCGGCGAAAATGGTCGGGTCCTGCGGCACCAGCGCAATGTGGGTGCGCAGGTCATCCGGATCAAATTCGCGTAGATCAATGCCATCCAGAGTGATTCGCCCGGACTGTGGATCGAAGTAGCGGCCGATCAATTGCAAGATGGTGCTCTTGCCTGCGCCCGATGGCCCCACGAGTGCCACGGTTTCACCGGGCGCAAGGTGCAGGTCAATACTCGTTAGAGCGGGCGCTGAGGGCCGCGATGGATAGTGAAACTGCACGTTCTCGAAGCGCAAGTCCCCGCGCAGTGGAACGGGGAGGGCTCGCGGGGAATCGGGGCGCTCGATCGCCGTTTGCGTATCAAACAGCTCTTGCAGTCGCGACATGCCACCGGCCGCGCGCTGCACCTCTGCCCACACCTCGCTGAGGGCACCGACTGATCCAGCACCGAGCACCGCGTACACCACAAATTGCACCAAGGTGCCCGCGCTCAAGGTTCCAGCGACGACTTCTTTCGCACCGATCCACAGCACCGCGGTGATCGCGCCAAACACCAAAAGGATGACGGTTGCGGTCAACCACGCCTGGGTGCGTATTCGCTTGCGTGCAGCGTCCAGCGCGCGCTGCACTGCCTGGGCGAAGCGGCTTGATTCAAACGCTTGGCGCGCATAGCTTTGCACCGTATGCATCGCGCCCAAGGTTTCAGCGGCACGTGCATTGGCGTCAGCGACGCGGTCCTGACTTTCCTTGGCGATGGCCTGCACGCGACGGCCATAGAGGACAATCGGCAGCACCACTAGCGGTATCCCAATCGCTGCGAGACCGGCCAGTCGCGGACTGGTGACCACCAGCATGATGCCGCTGCCGAGCAGGGTCACCACGCTGCGCAAGGCGATCGATGCACTGGATCCGACCATGCTGCGAATTTGTTCGGTGTCGGCCGACAAACGCGACACCAGCTCACCGCTGCGCGAACGCTCGAAGAAGCCCATATCGAGGCCGAGGAGGTGGTCATAGAGATTGCGCCGCAAATCGGTCACGACGCGTTCGCCGAGTACGCTGACAAAGTAGAAGCGCGCGCCGGTAGCAATCGCCAACACCACGGCCACACCGAGCAAGCCGACAAACCAACGGTCAATCGCACTTGGATCGCCGCCGCCAAATCCGTTGTCGATCATCAGTCGAATGGCAACCGGCAGGCTGAGCGTTGCCGTCGATGACAACACCAGAAATCCCAGCCAGCCCGCCACCAGCCGAAGATGAGGGCGAACTAAACTTGGCAGCAGACGCAGGCTTGCTAGCGCCTTGCGCGGTTCGGCAGGCACGGTCGCGGGAGTAGCGTCGGGCATTAGAGAAGTTCGTTGATGGGGCGGTTAGGACATGTGGCTTGCACGGCGATAACCAATGCCACTAACCAGACTTTGCGCGACTAGCAGCTTTGAATCGGGGTTTTTTGGCCGACGGCTCGCTACGCACCGAAGGTTTGGTAGGCGTCTTTGAAAGAGATTTGTTTGAGCCGGGCTTGATTGAGTCGCGCCTGTCTGTGTCTGGCTTGTTTGGGCGAGGCGTGGAAGTTTTCTTGGTAGTGCGTTTTGCAGCTGATGATTTTGCGCCGGATACCTTCGGTGCCGCTGCATCATCCGAGGACTTTTTGCGGCGCGGCTTGGGCAGCCTGGCCGAGGTCGCCAGCGCTGACTCCAGCTCTTCCAATGCTTCGCCTGTATACGGAGCTAGACGCTGCATATGCGGCAGGCTGTCGCGGCAGCCGGTAAAACCGAAGTGCAGATGGCCGGCGTAGCTTTGGCAAGTGATGTTGAGCGCTTGGCCGTGTGAGACGAGCGATACCGGATACGAGGCTTCGAGCTGGGCACCGCGGAAATACAGCGGCGCTTCCGGGCCAGGGACGTTGGAAATAGTGATGTTGAACATCGGTCGCGTGCGGCCGCCGACGCCAGTCAGCAGGCTGGCCATGTAGGGCGCCATCAGCAACAAGGTGTATTGCAACATCGATTTGCGCGGCAGGCCTTGGACGTGCTCCTTCGCACGGCGCGTCGAGGCGCAAATGGCGGCTAGTCGCTCGAGCGGGTCCTCGATGTCCGTACCCAGCGTCGAGATGATAAAGGTGATCGCGTTGCCGGCGTCGGCACCCGACTCTTCATCGTCTTTTGGACGCACAGAAACGGGTATGCCGGCGGTCAGCGGCTTATCAGGAAGCTCGCCTAGCTCCAGCAAAAATCGCCGCAGCGCGGCGCCGCAGAGCGCCAACACCACATCATTGAGAGTCGCATTTGACGCGCGCGCGACCGTCTTTAGACGCTCCAGTGAGAACCGCTGCGTGGCAAATCGACGCGGCCCGCGAATACGCCCATTGAGCAGCGAGACGGGCGTGTCGAACGGCACCGCTAGCACATCATCTTTGTTGCGCACTGCGCTCACCATGGCGCCGAATGCGCGCAGGATGTTAGGCATGGAGTCGGCTTGGCCGCGCACGGCGTCAACAAGCTGATTGGCGATCTGCGCAACCGTGGCAGGTGGCGCATCGACATCGCGCTTGCGCGGCTTGCGTTCGGGCTTGATGCTCCAAAACGGGACGAGTTTCCGGCTTGCCTTGCGGTCGGTGGACATCGCGCGCACCAGCAGCTTGACACCGCCAATACCGTCCATCAGCGAGTGATGTACCTTTGTGTATAGGGCAAAGCGCCCGCCCTCCAAGCCCTCGATCAGTTCGACTTCCCACGGCGGACGGGTGAGATCTAGCGGTTGCGAATGCAGGCGTGCGATGAGCTGACCAAGCTCGCGTTCGCCTCCCGGCGAGGGCAGGGCGGAATGGCGCACGTGATGTTCAAGATCAATGCTATCGACCTCGCACCAAAGCGGCACTAGGCCTTTCAGCCGCGGCGTATGCAGCCGGCGATTCCAAGGAGCCTCGACGGTGGTTGCCGCACGCAACGCCAGCATAATTTCTCGCACAAAGTTCGGACCAGCATCATCCGGCAGACTAAACGGCATCAGCGAGGCGACGTGCATTGGCGTCTCGTTGGACTCCACCAGCAGCCATGAAGCGTCGAGCAGATTGAGCGGTCGGTTGGCCATGCGGAGTCCTGTCGGAGTCGAGATCGCGTGTTGCGAACCCTCGCACGTTAGAAGATCAAGCGGCGCGACGCCATAGCGGCATCGGCCTATCGGATGGCTGTGCCGAGGTTTCAGCAATCGGCATACTTCCCTTATGCACGCGCCCTTTCCGTACTGGAGAATCTCCAGCTTCTATTTTTGGTACTGCGCGGCACTGGGCGCGTTTACGCCGTTCTTCGCCCGCTGGCTGGATGCGCTCGGGTTGGAGGGCTTGGCCATCGGCACGGTGATGGCTATGTGGTATCTGAGCCGCATTCTGGCACCGCCCGCGTGGGGCGCACTGTGCGCGCGATCGCCCAAACCGCTGCGCTGGCTGCAGGCCGGCTGTGTGGCAATGACGGTTTGTTTTGCCGGGTTTTTGCTGGCGCGCGGGTTCTGGGCGCTGGTGCTGACGATGCTCGCCTTCGGCAGCTTTGCAAACGCTGTGCTTCCGCAGTTCGAGGCGATTACGCTGGATCGCTTGGGCGAGCGCCGTGATCGATACGGGCGCGTCAGGCTGTGGGGGTCATTGGGATTTTTGGCGATAGCGGTGGGCTACGGTCCGCTGCTGGATATCACCGGCATCGCGATGCTGCCGCTGCTGATCCTTCCCTTGCTCGTCATCACCTGCATCGCCGCACTGGCGAACGGGCGGCTGGGACATGCACTAGACACCGCGCCAACGGCGTCTTTGCGCGATGTGCTGCGACGTTCCGACGTGCGCGCATTTTTTGTCACAGCCCTGTTGATGCAGGTGGGCTTTGGTCCGTTTTACGTGGTCTACACCCTGCATCTTGCCGACCACGGCTATAGCGGAGGCGTCATCGGGCTGCTGTGGGGGCTCGGCGTGGTGGCAGAAATCATTCTATTTATTTACATGGGGCCGTTCTTTCGCCGCTGGCGCACCGATACTATTTTGCTCACCTGCCTCGCGGTCACCGCGCTGCGCTGGGTAGTCGTAGCCATGCTGCCCGACTCGCTGCTGGCCATGCTGCTTTCGCAAGTAATTCACGCGTTGAGCTTCGGCGCTTTCCACGCCGCCTGCATGCACCGGATCGTCGAGTTTTTTCCCGGTCGCTTGGGTGCGCATGGGCAAGGAATCATGTTCGGCTTCAGCTCCGGAATCGGCGGTGTACTCGGCGCCTTGATGGCCGGTGGCCTCTGGCAGCTCGGAGGCGGGCAGGCCGCTTTTTTGGCGGCGGCAGCGGTCTGCCTGCTGGCCTTTATCCCGGCCCTTCGCGTGCGGCTAGCTCAGAGATAAATAGACGCCCGGGGCGGCAGGCTGCGCCGGTGTGCACTGCTGCGAAGTCTCGGGGTTTTGCATAGAAAAGCTAAGGGCGCTCAACGCAGAGACGCAAAAGACGCAAAGGGGAGCCAAATCGAGGTACGGCGGTGGGGTGTGCGCTGCACGCGCTCAGACCTGTG
>JBBSIY010000093.1:0-10538 GCA_038257785.1 Lysobacterales bacterium | reverse complement strand
GCATCGGCCACCCAATCGACTGGCACGAGATTGATTCTGCCGCCTTCGATGCCAATTGTAGGCATCCATTTGGGCAGCGTTTCGCGCAGCTTTTTGATCAGACTGAAAAAGTAGTATGGCCCGTCAATCTTGTCGATTTCGCCAGTCTTCGAGTGGCCGATAACCGCCGCCGGACGATAGATGCGAAACGGCACCGAACACTCATTGCGAACGACGGCCTCGGATTCGTGCTTGGTCCTAAAGTATGGATTGTCTAAGCCTTCGGCTTCCTCAAACATATCCTCGCGGAACGTGCCGGAATACAGCCCGGCCGCCGCGATTGAGCTGGTGTGCTGGAAGCAGCCAGCCTTTACGGCTTCCGCCAACTGGACCGCATGACGCGTGCCTTCCACATTGGCGACGTGCTGGCTTTCGGCATCAGCTGCTATGTCGTAAATGGCCGCGAGGTGAAAAAAATGCTGCACCTTTCCGGACAGCGACTTGATCTGCGCCGCCGTCAGACCCAGCTTCGGTTTGGCAAGGTCGCCGATGACGGGATGGATTCGGGCCATGTCCCAGCCCATCTTCTCGCCTACTTCATCGAGCCGCTTCTGCGAGCTCTTGCGCACCAGCACGTGAATCGCACCCTTGCGTTTGAGCAAATTGGCAACCAAGTGGCGGCCGACGAAGCCGGTGGCTCCGGTGACGAAGTAAGTCATGACGTTTCCCCTCGTAACATGCGTTCAGCCACCAGCCGTGGCCCCGACGACAAAGATAGCCCGCAGACCGCTCCGCGCCTAGCCCACATTGCAAACAAACGCTCGGCAAAGCGCGTGTTCGCGTTGACCCTGCCCAACACGCGTGCTATCTAGCCTGACAGTCGAGCGGCCCTGTGCTGCCCTAACGTTCACCTGCCGGAGCAAACCGCATGGCCGATCTTGCTGCTCAATTTGCGCAAGCCGCTGAAGATATCAAGAAGCTTGCAGATCGACCCGACAACGACACGCTGCTGAAGCTCTACGCCCTCTACAAGCAGGGTGCCGAAGGCGACGTCAACGGGCCGAAACCGGGGTTTTTTGATTTCGTCGGCACCGCCAAGTACGAAGCATGGGCGAAGCTCAAAGGCACTAGCCAGGATGAAGCGATGAAGAAGTACATCGCGCTGGTTAAGAAGCTCACTGGCTAACATCGGACGATGGCTCGACGCACGCGTGAGCGAATACTTGACACCAGCCTCGTGTTGTTCAACGACCGCGGCGAGCCCAATGTCACGACTAACCACATTGCCGACGAGCTGGACATCAGCCCGGGTAATCTCTATTACCACTTCCGCAACAAGGACGACATCATCGAGCAGCTGTTTGCGCTGTTCGAAGAAAAGTTAGATCGCGCGCTGATCGTCCCAGAAGGCCGTCTGCCCGGACTTGAGGACATCTGGCTTCAGCTGCACTTGGTATACGAATGCATCTGGGAATATCGCTTTCTGTATCGCGATTTGGTCGACATCTTGAGTCGCAACCGGAAGTTGCGGCTGCACTTTGGCCGGATCTTGCGGCGCGGCAGCGAAAACGCCACCGAGGTATTGCGCGGAATGGTGCAGGCGGAGGTTATGCGCGCCAGCCCGGACGAGATCCGCGCCACCGCCAACAACATTCTGCTGATTTCGACCTTCTGGCTTAATTATTCCGCCGTGCGCGGAGAGAAAGACGAGCAAGAAGCAATTCGACAGGGCATCCATCAGGTGATGATGCTGATCGCGCCGTTCTTGCGTGATGCAGAACGTCTGCACCTCAATACCTTGTCGCAGGCGTATATCCGCTAGCTATGCGTTGCGCCAAATCGGACCTCTGCAAAGCAACCGTCTGTGTTGCGGCGACCGTCGCGCTCTCGAGCATGAGCATCAGTGCTGCGCGTGCGCAAGGCATCGAATTTGAAGACGTAAAGCGTGTGTGTCCAGCGTTGAAAAAAATTGAGGTCAGCCGCGCCGAAAGCACGTTCCCCTTAGTTGTAACGAAGAAATCTGTCGACGTCGAAAGCGATAGCTGCGGAATTAGAGCGAACATCGCAACCTACAATTTCAGCACCCATTTTTTTGCAGGCGAAAAATTCTCGGAGCTGGTTGCCGCAAAAAAGCTTTTCGGCATTGGCCTGAAACCCGTCGGCAGTGGCTCTCACGAGCAAGAGTGGCAAGATGGGCGTCGGAAATTTGCCAAGATTTGGCTATTGAAGAACACCGTGTTTGATGTCGTATTTAACGTCCGTCCCGAGTACTTCGAGCCCATGATTGCATTGGCTGAGCGTAAAGCGGATCTGGAAAACGACGACTGAAGTCTCCACTTCGCGCGGTTGGAACACGTGACGCAGCAGCCAGCTAGTTGTGCGAAGAGGCGACCCGGGAGCCCCCAAAAAACGACAAGGCCCCGGCATTGCATGCCGAGGCCTCGTCACATCCAGCGGTGCTTTTGCCGAACTTACGCGGCTTTGCGCTTTGCCGGCGCGCGCTTGGCAGCTGGCTTCGCGGCGGCTTTGCGGACTGCTGCTTTGCGAGCTATCGGCTTCGCGGTCGAACGACGCTTGGCGGCAGGCTTGCGGACGCCGAAGCGCACCAACACGGGCTGCAAACGCGTTTCGACTTCCGCCTTCACCGTGGCAAGCGTCGCTTTAGCGCGGGCGCGCAGCGGCGACACCAGCTTCTGAGCACGAATGCGTGCTTGGCCGATCACGCTGTTGACCTGCTCACCTAGATTGGCGACGGTGTCGTTGACGCGATCCTGCAAGCTGCGGCCTTCGGCGACGACAGACGAATACAGCTTGACGCTCTGCTTGCGGCCGAGCGACACCGCACCGATCGCCGCCAGCCACAGCTGACGAACTTCGAACGCATTTTGTTTGGCGCGAGTGACACGGCGCGACTTGATCTGCTTGGCCATCTGAAATCTCCTAAAGTGGGTGCAACGAAAGGGGCTACATTTGCCCCACGGTGCGTCCAACGCCCTTGGGGGTCGTGTCGTATGCTAGAGACGCTGACTAGAGCGAACACACTACGTAACGCACAGATTTGGCAGAGGACAGAGCATGGCGAAGAGCACGAACTTGTCGAAGAGCGGAAGCTGGACTGCGTTCCCGCACGATGCAAAGAGCTTCGACTTCGCGGGTGACAAGCTCGAAAAAAATTGGGCGAAGCTACATGCGGGGGACTGCGAGCCGTATCCCGACATTGCGCGCATCACTGCAATGCTCAACTCGAATCCGACGCTTGGCAGAGCAAGCGATGCCGCGGACATGTCGGCGCAGCTGCAACAAGCATGGCGCGACTATCACCGTGGCCAGTTCCAAGCCGCATTTGAAGCGGGCGAAGCGCTGGGCGCCCTAGGCGCATCCGTTGCCATCAAAGCCGCCGGCATCCACGCGGTGTATTTGGTAGACGACGAAGATCAGCAGCTGAAGCGTTTCGAGTCGCTCAACGCAATGGCGGAATCGGCGATCAAAGCGCTGCCTGACGAAGCCAATGCATACTATCGTCGCGCCTTCGCCTTGGGCCGCTACAGCCAAGGCATCTCGATTGCCAAAGCACTCTCACAGGGGCTGGCTGGCAAGGTCCGCGACAGTCTCGACAAGACGCTCAAGCTCGCGCCGAAGCATGCTGAAGCGCATACCGCACTTGGCCTGTATCACTGCGAGGTCGTCAGTAAAGTAGGTGGCATGCTGGCTGGGCTTACCTATGGCGCGAAGGCAGCCACCGGTGAAGACCTGCTCAAAGGCGCGATTAAGCTGACGCCTGACTCGCCTATTGCCCACATCGAATACGGCAACGGCCTGATGCTATTGCATGGCAGCAAGCGCGAAGATGACGCGGCTGCCGCTTACGAGAAAGCCGCCAAGCTGAAACCGAAAGATGCGATGGAGAAACTTGACGTCGAGTTTGCCAAGTCGCAGATCGAGGACTGACTTACAGGAGCCAGTTCGCGCTAAGTCGCTGGAACCTTCGACGACTCAAACGTCTTCTGGCATCGCCGCCGCCAATCGCGCAGCGGCTCGCCGTCGGCGCTGCGAACGTTTGCCGTGCGCCAGCACTGCGCGAATCAAATGGCGAGGCTGAATCGGCTTGCTGAGATAGTCGTCAGCGCCCGCAGTCAGTGCATCAAAGCGCGTATCCGGCTCATCGTCGCCCGAAAGAAACAGCACCGACACAAACTCAGCACCGGGCAGTGCGAGTAGCTGTTCGGTCAGCTCAAGTCCATCAATTTCCGGCATGTGCAGATCAACCAAAACCACGTCCGGCAACTCTTGTCGCAGCGCTCGCATCGCACTGTGCGCGTCGTTGCAGCAAATGGCACTGACCCCCACGCGACGCAAAATACTCGAACAAAACAGGGTCTGAGAGGGGTCATCATCAATCACGACGACGCTTAACGCCTCTTCGCTGCGCGCAGCAAGCACATGCTTTAAGCGCTCAGTGAGGACCTCAGTGCTCTCGCCGCCGCGCAGCACATGGTCGGCACCCGCTCGCAGCGCCCGCACGCGCTCCTCGGTACTTGCATCTCCCAGCACCGCCACATAGGTGGGGCGGCACGCATGGACCTGCACGCTGGCGCCCGACGAACGGCGCTGCATATCAAGCAGCACGCCTAGCGACTCGCCATCGACGATCACACAGGTCACACCTGTTTCTGGCAACGCATCTGTCCAGCCCATCGACGGCGAGAGCGTAGCCAAGGGAAGCTCCAACGCAGTCAGCGCAACACCTAGGCGCTCAATCAAAGATTGATCCGCGCTGATGCACCACACGCTGGCACTGTTAGCTTCGGCACAGCCGATAGCCTCTTCTTGATCCACGTCCAGAGGTAGCGGCTCAGCCGCAGCGGGATGGGCCTGCTCGCGTCGCGGCTCCAGCGCAATAACATCGCATGCATCCGCCGGCAGATTCTCGTCAACCGAAGCGAACAACATAGCGTCCGTTAGCTCAAGTAACTCGCCGAGTTGACCGCGCGACGGCGCAGGACCGTGACCTAGAAATGCGCATAGCGCTGTCGATAGCTCCAGCGTCGCTTCAAGCAACGCCTCCTCGCCACGCGCGTCTGCTTCAATTGCCAGCCCATCGAGCTGCTGGTGCAGTCGCTGAACTTCGACCGGCAACCATTCCGCTTGCACACGCACGCAGAATCTCTGGGCCCAATTGAGCGCGCGGTCGTGCAAAGTTGTCTGACTTACTGCATTCATTGCCTAAACGTACCGCGGATGCCCGTGAGGGCTCTATAAAACTTTGTTTACAACACGCGCTTGACAGGCCAATGCGCGCTACGCTGATATCCAAATTCTGAGAACGTCCATGTTCACTTTGCGCCATCAATTGCGATTAGCCAACACCCTAACCTTGGCGTGTTCTGCGGTTGGCGCAACCATGCGTAACGGAGCAACGGTCTGATGGCATCGTCTCTGCTTGACCGCCTGCGCAATGACCTTCAGCTGACGGTGATAAGCATCGTAGGCCTGCTTTCTGTCGCAACCGTCGTGCCGTTCGCCATTTTTAGGCTGTGGAATGCGCAATATCTGATCGGGCTTATTGACTGCCTCATCGTCGCCAGCATCGGCTGGTCAGTCACCCGAACATGGCGTGGTGGAAGCAGTGAATATGCGGGTCTAATCATGGCCATTGTGACGACCGCCAGCTGCATGCTCGTCAGCATCATGTTCGCGCGCCACGGCATGCTCTGGGCGTACGTCGTCTTCACCACCAATTTTATGCTGACTGAGCGCCGCTATGCCCTAGCCGGCAATCTCATTCTTTTGCTGACGGTCGGCCTGCATCCGGCCGTGTTCAACAGCGCGCAAGAGCGCGTCGTGTTTCTCGCGACCGGCACGATGGTAAGCATGGCGGCATTCATTTTTGCGTACCACAATGCGATCCAGCGACAGAAGCTGGTCGCATTGGCTTCACACGATGCGCTGACTGGCTTGCGCAATCGACTAGTCATGCAGACTGACCTCGCGCTCGCTGTCGAAACTCATCGCCGCAGCGATACGCCGTGCGGTATCGCCATGCTGGATTTGGATCGCTTCAAGCGCGTCAACGACGTCTTCGGGCATGACACAGGCGACCGGCTTTTGGTCGACTTTGCCAATATCGCCGAAGCCCACTGCCGCAAGCGCGACCGCATCTATCGATTTGGTGGCGAAGAATTCGTCATCCTACTTCCCAACACGGCGGCAGCGGGATTGCGCACGGCATTGGAGAACATTCGCGCTGCTGTGAAAGATCAGCTCAAAGCACCCGACGGCAACTGCGTCTCAGTATCGGCCGGTGCCGCCCTCCTGCGTGGCGAAGCGGACTGGCCCGACTGGCTAGCGCGCGCCGACGCAGCGCTGTATCGAGCCAAAGGACGCGGCCGCAATGCCGTGGTGCTCGACGGCGACGAGCCCGCTGACGGCGAGCTTGGGGAACGTCGCGCCGATCCCGTATAGCCGCGCACGCATTTCCAACCGCTGTTACACGTAGCTTGGCCGCGGGCGATTGCTGTTCAACGAAGTTGGCAAGTGCGGGGAGACTTTATGCTCAAGCAACTTCACCAGCGCAGGCTCCATGAACCCGTAGTCGTCTGGAATATCCAAGCAGATCAGTCGGACGTGGCCGATGTGCGGCTTGAAGCGCGCCGATAGCTTGGCGCGGTGCGTTGATTCCATCACGAAGATGGTGTCTGCCCAGCGTAGAAGTTCCGGAGTAACCGGGTTCTCTGCGTCGTTGTTGAGGCCGGCTGACGATGTCTCGATGCCCGGCCAGTCAGCGAATACCTGCTCAGCGGTCGGACTTCGCAGCCGGTTTTGGCTGCATATGAAGAGAACGTTGCGACTCATCGGAGGCTAAGAATCAAGCAAGGCTCGCAGCAGTAACGGCAACTGCCGCGTACACGCCGCCAAATTCGCAAACACGTCGTCAAGGCTGATGGCTACGCTGTCGCCGCAGCCAGCTGCCCAATTCGCGACCGGCGCGACGCAGGCATAGTCGAGGCCAAGCTCGCGAGCGAGCGATGCCTCAGGCATGCCGGTCATGCCAACGATGTCGCAGCCATCGCGACGCATGCGGGTGATTTCGGCGGCAGTTTCAAATCGTGGTCCTTGGGTCGCGCCGTAGCATGCGCCGTCTACCAGCACGACGCCGGCACGCGCTCCCGCTGCGAGCAGTTCGGCTCGAAGCGCATGGCCGTACGGTTCGCCGAATTCCGCATGCAGCATATCACCTGCGCGGTCCCAAAACGTGGCGTCGCGTCCGTGCGTGTAGTCGATGATTTGATTGGGCACGACCAAGGCGCGCGGCGACGCGCGCTCAGTGATTCCGCCTACTGTATTGATGGCCAACACCCGGCGCGCGCCAGTCGCGTGAAGCGCCCACAAATTGGCCCGGTAGTTGACGCGGTGCGGCGGCAAGCTGTGGCCTTCGCCGTGTCTTGCGAGGAAAGCGACGCGCCGACCGCTGATGGTTCCGAGACGGATCAGGCCCGAAGGCTCACCGTAGGGCGTGTCTATAGCGCGCGACTCCACTGACTCGAGTTCTGCCAAGCCGTAAACGCTGGTGCCACCAATGATGGCCAGCACCGGCGTGTTCGTATCGGGGTTGTCTACTGTCATCGCTGCTTCCGATTGTTTCGGCCAAGGTGGTCGTGTATTGCTGGATTTCTATTCGGCGGGAATTCAATGAAACGAAAATACTAGAACCCGTTCGTGCTGAGCTTGTCGAAGCACCCTTCGACAAGCTCAGGGTGAACGGGTCGCCCCTAAAACCCTATTCTTGCGCTACGGATTGCGTGAATGCGTTGACTACTTGAGCGCGTAAACGCCGGGCAAATTGCGACCCTGCTCGTAGTAGTCCATGCCGAAACCGAACACATAGCGGTCGGGCACTTCGACGCCGACATAGTCCGGCTCTAGACCCTCCACGCGGCGGTCGTGTTGCTTTAGCGTCAGCACTGCGATACGCACCTCGGCTGCGCCTTCGCTTTGACACCATTCGCGCACGGCAAGAAGCGTCGGGCCCTCATCAAGAATATCGTCCACGAGCAGCACTGACTTGCCCGCCAGAGATATCTCAGGACGCCTGAGCCAGCGCAGGCCTGAGCCTTCGGTCGAGCCGCGATAGCGGGTCGCATGCAGATAGTCGAACTCGCAGTCGATGCCGAGCTCCAGCGCCAGCAGGCTCGCGAAAATCATTCCGCCGTTCATGACGGTTAGAAACAACGGACGCTGGCCCGCGTAGTCGTTGCGAATCTGCTCAGCCATTCGGTGAATAGCGGCGTCCAGTGTGGCTCGATCAACCAGCAAATCCGAGCGTGTGAGTGCGTCAGCTAAGCGCGGGGTAGGAAAGTTCATGCAATCAGGCTACCCGAAGTCCGCTATCGACGATCGCGCTGCGCGCTTGCGCGTATTGCGGCGTCGCCAGCAGCGTGTCCCAGTCCGCGGCTGCGCCGCCAGCGAGCAGGGCAATCGGTGCGGGATCAACATTCGCGATGGTGCCCATCGCCGCTAGCGAATCGGGCACCAGCGCAGGCGGACATACCAACACCAAATCACAGCCCGCACCTGCGTGCGCCTTGAGACGCGCGGCCACGCCGCCGGCCGACTCCGCCGCCGCCATGCCGATATCGTCACTGATCGCCACGCCGGCAAAGCCCATTTGCTCGCGCAGAATGTCGACGATCCAGCGCCGGGAATAGCCTGCCGGGTCAGCATCGACAGCGGGATAGCTAACGTGCGCCAACATCACCGCCTGCGCGCCTTCCTCAATTCCAGCGCGAAACGGCAGCAGGTCTTCAGCCTCTAAGACTGCCAGCGGGCGCGGATCAACGGCGGCGTCAAAATGCGTGTCTTCCAGCACCGAGCCGTGGCCTGGAAAATGCTTCAAGGTCGCAGCCATTCCCGCCGCGCGCATGCCGCGCACATAGCTGCGAGTGAATGCGGCGACAAGGTCAGGCTCGGCGGAAAACGCGCGCTGGCCAATCGCGCGATTGCCGCGTCCAAGATCAACCACCGGTGCAAAACTAAGGTCCACGCCGATAGCGCGCATTTCGCTCGCCATCAGCCACGCATGTGCCTCTGCTGCGCGCAGCGCACCCTCGCCTTCTAGCGCGAGGCGCTCGCCGAATAGCGAGAGTCGCGGCAGTTCGCTAAAGCCGTCTTTGAAGCGCTGCACCGGCCCGCCTTCTTGATCGACACAGATCAAGATCGGCCTCGGCGCAGCGCTGCGGCAGTCCTCAATCAGACGGGTGACCTGCTCGCGATCCGCGAAGTTGCGGGTGAACAAAATGACGCCGCTGACCGATGGATGCGCCAGCCAGTCGCGTTCCTGCGATGCCAGCGAGGTGCCGGCAATTCCGATAATCAACATAGATTTCTAACTCGCAGACGGCGTGCGCTCGCTGGCCGTCCAATGTGAATAAGAATACTCGGCCAAGGCCGAGTTGTAGTAGCGGGCGCTTTCGGTGACTTCAGCACCCAGCCAATCAGGGCGCTCAAACTCGGTATCGACGGCGGGCAGCTCGATTTCAGCGACTACCAGCCCCGCGTTGTCGCCGGAAAACTCATCGATTTCCCACAGCATGCCGCCTACTTCGACATGATGGCGAATCTTTTCGACACGCCCCGGCAGGCTGAGCTCGGCGAGCAACTCCTCGGCATCGGCCAGCGGAATTTCATATTCGAACTCCGCCCGCGCGCTGCCGCGCACGCGGGCCTTGATCGTCAGCCACGCCGACGCGCCGCTGATCCGCACGCGCACCGAAACGCGCTCGCCGCCTAGGTAGCCTTGTGCAAGCTGAAAGCTACGGATGACGCTCGCTCGCCATGACTCATCGCTCAACAGAAACTTGCGCTCGATCTCAATGCCCATCGGCTAAGTCTTGTCGAACACGGCAATAGACTCGACATGCGCGGTGTGCGGAAACATGTCCATCGCACCCGCCGCCTTCAGCGTAAATCCATGCTCGCGCACCAGCAGCGCCGCGTCGCGCGCTAACGAACCCGGATGACAGGACACGTACACAATCCGCCGCACGCCCTTGGTCGGCAGCTGAGCAATCACGCCATCGGCACCCGTGCGCGGCGGATCAAGCAGAATGAGGTCGAATGTGGATTTCAACCAAGGCTCGGCGGCCAAAGGTTTGGCAAGGTCAGCGGCAAAGAAATGTGCGTTGTCGATGCTGTTGCGCGCTGCATTGGCGCGCGCGCGCTGAACCAAACCGGCGTCACCCTCCACACCGACGACTTCGCGCGCGCGGCGCGCCAGCGGAAGGGTGAAGTTGCCTAGTCCACAGAAAAGATCCAGCACGCGATCATCAGACCGCGGGTCCAGCAGCGCCATCGCATGCGCAATCATTTGTTGATTGAGGTCGGCGTTGATCTGCACAAAGTCCAGCGGCTTGAAGTCGAGCGACAGGTTCTCTGCTGGAATCGCAAAACTCAGCGCTAGCGTCTCCGGCCACAGCGACTGCAGCGAGTCTACCCCGCCAGGCTGCAGGATGATTGCCAGCGCATTGGCACGACCGAAAGCGATCAGCTTGTCCTGATCGCTG
>JBBSIY010000092.1:0-10541 GCA_038257785.1 Lysobacterales bacterium | reverse complement strand
GCACGATCTGCGCTTCTAATGAGACCGGCAACAGCCGTGGACTCATGTCGATGTCGCGGTACTTCGCCATGCTCGTTCTCGCTTGCTGGGGCAGATGTATTCCAGCAAGATCAGCAGAGTTTTTCTACAGCCTCGTTAGGCGCCTGCAGCGCGGCCAAAGTTTCGAAGTGGCAACACCGAACTTAGCCTTCAGCTTTGATCGCCCCGGTCGGATTCGCATCGACGTTGACCCGCAGCGCAACGAGACTACCGTCGTCGTTCGCGAGGGCGAGGGAGAAGCCTTTGGCGACGGCACCCGCTTTGCGCTGCGCGCTGGCGACACGATTCGATTCTACGGCGATGATCTGCGCGACTATCAGGCGTTCAATCTGCCGCGTGAGGACAGCTTTGATCGCTACAGCGCCAACCGCGATCGGCTGCTCGAGCGCTCGGTGTCGTTGCGCTATGTGGATGACGATCTAGTCGGCTATGCCAGCCTCGACGCCTATGGCAGCTGGCAAAGCGTCCGCGGCTACGGCAACGTTTGGTACCCGAACCAGGTCGAACAAGACTGGGCGCCGTACCAAGACGGTCGCTGGGTCTGGCAGGAACCGTGGGGCTGGACTTGGGTGGATGAAGCGCCGTGGGGCTTCGCACCTTCGCACTACGGCCGCTGGGCGCATATCTCGAATCGTTGGGGTTGGATTCCCGGTCCGCGCAACGTGCGCTCGGTCTATGCGCCGGCGCTGGTTGCCTTTGTCGGCGGCAGTCGCTGGAGCTTGACCATATCGAGTGGTGGCGGCGGGCCAATCGGCTGGTTTCCGCTTGGCCCGCGTGAAGTGTATGTGCCCTCCTACCATGCCAGCCGCGACTACTTTTCGCGGGTAAATATCAACAACACGGTGATCAACAGCACCTCGATCACCAATGTCTATAACAACTATTCCAGCGGCACGATCAACGTCAACCAGGTCAATTACGCCAACCGGGGTGTACGCGGTGCGGTGACCGCGGTGCCCAGCAACGTGTTCGTGAACGCCCGCTCGGTGCGCCAGGAAGCGATCCGCTTGGACCGCAATGCGCTCGGCAACGCCGAATATTTTCGCGTTGCAGCGGTGGTGCCTAGCCGACGCAGCGTGCTCGGCGCGGCGAGTACCGCCGCCGTCAAGCCGTCACGCGGAACCTTTAATCGCCGAGTGGTTGCACGTACAGAACCGCCAGCCGCGCCGCAGCCATTTACGGTTCGCGCGGAACAGCTGCGACAAACGCCGGGAAGAGCACCGCGGGCAGCTGCAGTCGCCGATCAAGCTCAGCAGGCCAAGGCGGACGACCATGTGCGGGTGATCGATAGTTCGCGGCGCGCCATCGGTGCGCGCGAGATCGATCCTCGTCGCGGTGGTGCCCGCGCCGATGCCGCTGCAGGCCGCCGCGAGTCGCTTGATCGCAGTGCTCAAGCACGGCCTGACCCGCTGAGCGAACCGACCCGAAGCGAAAAGCCCGGGCAAACAGCCGCGCAAACGCCACGAGACGGTCGTAACGCGGTCATTGACGACCAGCCTGCAGGCGAGGCAGTCGCCCCTCAGCGCGGTGATCTGCGGCGGCAAGGGCAAGGGCAGCGGGCGCAGGAAATGACCGATCGTCAGCGCCAGACCGACCAGCGGACCGACCCGCAACGAGGCGGCAACGACGACACCGCCCAGCAACGGCAACGTGAGCAGCAAGTAGTTGAACGTCAGCGTGAGGACGACGCGAGAGTCCAACAGGCGCAAACGCAGCGGGACGCCAATGCCCGAGAGGAGCAACGAAGAGAGCAGGCCACCGAGCGCCAACGACAGGCAGACCTGCGCGCCGGGAAAGAGGCTAGCCGCAACGCCGACGCCGCGCAGCGAGAGCTGGACAATGTGAGAGCGAATGATCGCCAACGGGCCGATGATGCGCGTGTCGAAGATGCGCGTGTCGAACAGGAGCGCAATCAGCGCGACGCCGATACCCAGCGATCACAGCGCGAACTGAATGCCAACGAGCGTCAACGACAGACTGACGCACGTGTCCAGCAGCAGGAGCAGGTGCAGCGCGAATCCAACTCCCGCAACCAGCAAGCCGAGCAGCAGGCTGTCGAGCAGCGGCGCCAAGCAGACGCGCAGAGTCAGCGTCGACCGGCCGAAGCTGAGCGGGCTGTCAGAAATGCTGCACAGCAGCCAGTGCCGACAGCGGCGCCAGAGCAGCTCGAACCTGCGCGTGAGCGCGGACGCAGGCCTCGATCTCAAGAGGACGAATCCGTTGACGACACATCGGATGTGGACGCTCAAACGGACAGTGCACGCGTGGGAAACGCTCGCAGAGATGGACGCAAGGAAGACGACAGGCGCTGAGGTCGAGCGCTCCGACTGAACGGTTCTGGCGTCCTGAAAAACGACCAAGCCGCCATCCTTTTAGAACACCAGAAGTGGCAACACGCAGTGACCCGATACGCAAAAACATGACCGCTGGCGATCCGAATTAACGCCTCGGACGACACCAGTCGTATGACTCTTCAACCCCCGCAGGTCTGTTTGGGGGGTGGCAACGTGACGTGGCGTTTTTTAACAGATATTGAACCCGGGAATCTTCGGTATGAACTTGCATGTGTGGTTGAAACTGTTGCCAAGCGTGGGCCTCGCTGCGTTGGTTTGCGTTGTGTGTCCCGTCGTCGCTCAAACCGCCCCATCGTTGGGCCAAGCCGGAAGCTTCTCGGTGCTTGGCGCATCGGCGGTGACCAACACCGGCAGCACCATCATCAACGGCGACCTTGGCATTTGGCCCAACACCGCAAGCTCGATCTCTGGGTTCCCACCGGGGATCGTTGTGGGCACGACGCATCCAGGTGATGCAGTCGCGCAGCAGGCGCAAAGCGACCTTACGACTGCATACAACGATCTCGCTGGTCGTGCCTGCAATACGGTGCTGACCGGCACCGACCTCGGCGGCCTGACACTCACGCCCGGCGTGTATTGCTTTACGTCGGCGGCACAGCTAACCGGCACCCTGACGCTCGACGCTCAGGGCAACCCCAATGCGGTGTTCATTTTCCAGATTGGCACCTCCTTAACGACGTCGACCAACGCGAGGGTTCTGCTAACCAACGGCGGATCGAACTGCAATGTCTTTTGGCAGGTCGGTAGCTCGGCGACGATGGGCACCGGCACGGTATTCGCCGGCAACGTTCTGGCGCTGACCAGCATCACCCTGACGACGGGAGCCTCGGTGTCTGGGCGCGTCCTTGCGCGCAACGGCGCGGTGACATTGGATACCAATAACGCATCGATCTGCGGTGCGGCCTGTAACCCGATCGTTGTCTCGCCTGCCAGCTTGCCAGCCGGCAACGTAGGCGCGACGTACAGCCAAGCCATCAGCGCGACTGGGGGAACTGCGGCCTACACGTTTAGCCTGACGGCTGGCTCGCTGCCGCCTGGATTCAGCCTCAACCCCTCCGGTCTGCTTTCAGGCATTGCGAGCAGCCCAGGCAGCTCTTCCTTCAGCATCACCGCCAGTGATGCGGCAGGCTGCCAAGGCGTCAGGGACTACACCTTGCTGACACTCGCAGCTGCGCCGCCGACAGGCATTCCAACGCTCTCGGAATGGGGCTTCTTGGTGCTGCTCGTGCTGTTAGCGTTTGCAGGAGTGTCGAAGCTCAATCAGTGCAGGGTCCAGGTGCGCAAGTGACCCAAGGACGCGATGCGCAGCGAGGCATGTAAGACACACGCAAAACGGGTCGCGCTGGACTCGCCATCGGGCGAGTGAAAACTTTGCGCTCGGGTATGTCTGCGCAGCGGAGTCCGATAGCGCCGTCGTCGCTGACCATACTGTCGCAATGGCGTTCGATTCACGGCGGTTCCCGCTGCGGCACATGTCAACGAAGTCGGACCGCTTTCTGACGCACCGGGCTGCCGACTTGCCGAATGACGTAAGAGCGAAATTTCGATTGATGTTCGGCCTAGCGCCTTGCAGGATGGATCGATCCAACGTCCGTAGGTGATTCACTTGATCGAGCTACCCCTCACCCTGCCCTGCGGCCATCGACTGGCGAATCGCTTGTGCAAGGCGGCGATGACCGAGGGCTTAGCTGATCCCCAAGGCCGCGCCACCTTGGGCCATCAACGACTCTACTCGACGTGGGCAGAGGGCGGCGCCGCGATGCACATCAGCGGCAACATCATGGTTGATCGCCGCTATCTGGAGCGCGCCGGAAATGTCGTTGTGGAAGATGCCGACGGACTGCCCGGGCTACGGGCATGGGCAGACGCAGTGCACGCGCACGGCAGCCAGCTGTGGGGACAAATCAGTCATCCGGGTCGCCAGTGCACGCGATTGATCGCCCGCACGCCGCTGTCGCCATCAGACGTGCAGCTATCTGTCGCCGGATTCTTTGGCAAGCCGCGTGCGATGACCGAAGCCGACATCCAAGACGTCATTGCGCGTTTCGCGCGCACCGCTGGCGTGCTCAAAGCGGCCGGTTTTGATGGCGTGCAGATTCACTCCGCACATGGCTATTTGCTGTCGCAATTTCTGTCGCCGCGCACCAATCGTCGCAGCGACCAGTGGGGCGGCACGCTGGCCAATCGCGCGGCGCTGCTGCTCGCCATCGTGCAGGCGGTGCGTGATGAGGTGGGTGCCGTCTATCCGATCTCGGTCAAGCTCAACTCATCGGACTTCGTGCAAGGCGGCTTCAGCTTGCACGAGTGCATTGAGGTGGTCGGCTGGCTGAGCGATGCAGGTGTCGATCTGCTGGAGATTTCTGGCGGCACTTACGAGCAGCTGGAGTTCTTCAAGGCGCAGGACGAGAGCGAGATTCGCGACAGCACGCGGCAGCGCGAGGCGATGTTTTTGAAGTACGCCGCATCGATCAAAGCAGCCGCGCGCATGCCGATCATGATCACCGGCGGATTCCGCACGCTGGCCGGCATGCAGGACGCGCTACGCGAGGACAACACCGATGTGATCGGTCTGGCCCGACCGTTTTGCCTTGAGCCAGATTTCCCCGCGCGCATGCTGGCTGGCACCTTAGACGCCCTGCCAGTGCCGGAAGATCGCCTCGTTCTTGGCCGCGGCTGGCGCGGACCCAACAGCCGGTTTCGCACACTCCGCGCCTTCAACAATCAGGCGCAAGGCGGCTGGTACTACCACCAGATCGAGCGCCTCGGCGCTGGCCTACCGCCCGAGCCCGACCTATCGCCGTGGCGCGCGCTGATCGGCCACTTTCGCAAAGACTTCCAGCGCGCCCAAGCGCGTCGACGTGCGATGGCGTAGCTATCGTTTCGCGCAGCGAGCCACGTGAAGGCCTCGCTGGCGAAATCACCGTAGGATGGCGCTAGACAACTCTGTCCTGACACCCTTGGAACTGCTCATGGCGTTTGCTTTCGGCCCCGGCCTTGCGCTCAACATGTATCCCGCCGAGCTGCTCAACTACGGCGCGACCTGCCTCAGCAATGACGGTGAGCCGGCCGAGTCGGAAACCTATTTTCTGTGCCTGCAGTCAGATGCCGTCGGCGGGCTGTGGACGCCGCTGTACGTCACGCGCGGGCAGGATCGCGAACCGATCACGGAAGACTGCAAAACCGGCTTCCCCGAATTTGTGCGCGGCCTGTCCTTCTATTCGCCACGCGAACTCTGGCAAGTGCCGCACAAGGCCGCCAAGAAAGCCTCAACGATGTCGCATGACAAATCGGGGCCGAAACTCGCCAATCGCGTTAGCGGCCGCTGGATGCCGGCGTTAGCTAAGTTTCCGGCTGCCCCCACCGTGTAGGGAACGCATCGCACGCACCTTGTTCTGCGCTTCCGACTTTTACAGGTCACGGTCGATACTAGCGCTTGGTTTCGATCCACCGGAGTGCAGCGCATGGCGACCAAGACCACAACGCGCGCGGCAGCATCGAAGACACCGGCGCCGCGCCTCAGCCTCGCCGAAACCATGGCGGCACTTGAAGCCGCCGGCTCAGAGCAGACGCGCAAGACCTATGCCCGTCATGGCGTTGAGGTTCCGATGTTCGGGGTCAGCTTCGCCACGCTGAAGACGCTGTACACGCGCATCAAGGTCGACCACGAGTTGGCGCTGGCGCTGTGGCAGTCAGGCAATTTCGACGCTCGCAACCTCGCGGTGAAAATAGTCGAGCCGGCGCGCCTGACGCAGGCCGAACTCGATCAATGGTCGAAAGATCCCACTGCGCGGATGTGCAGCAGCTATATCGCCCAGGTGACCGTCGAAAGCGCGCACGCACAGGCCTGCGTCGCGACGTGGCTGGCATCCGCCAACGAACAGCAGCGCATCGCCGGTTGCAAGCTGGTTGGCCGGCTGGCGATGCTCGACGAGACGCTCGACGATGCGTGGTTTCATCCCCACCTCAGATCAATCGAGCGCGACATTCACGCCGCTCCGAACGCGATTCGGGAGGCGATGAACCACAGCCTGATCGAGATCGGCTGCCGTAACGCTGCCCTGCGCATCGCGGTCACGGCGGCCGCAAAACGCATCGGCAAAGTCGACGTCGACCACGGCGACACCGCCTGCAAGACGCCCGATGCTGTGCTGAGTATCGAAAAAGCTTGGGAGCATGCAGTGGCAAAGAAGGCGACCAGCCCGGCAGCGCAGGAGCGAGCGCGCGAATCGATGCGGACGCGCTGCTGAATGTCGCCGTTGCTCGGTCACCCATGAATTCAATCGCGCGGATGCTCGGTGGCGCGCTCCTAGCGGCGCTGATGTTTTATGTCGGCCTGTGCTCGCTGCTGTTTTTTACTCAGCGCAGCCAGATGTACTTCCCCACCAATGGGCGCGCGAGCACGCCGACAATCGTCCTGCAGCGAGAGGATGTGAACCTGCTGGTGTCAACACGCACACAGGAGGGCGACCGCGCCGTCGTTTACTTCGGCGGCAATGCCGAGGACGTGTCCCGTACGGTGCCCGAACTCGGCAGCGTGTTTCCTGAGTCGTCAATTTATGCGCTGCATTACCGCGGCTACGGCGGCAGCGAGGGCTCGCCGAGCGAGGCTGCGTTGATCGAGGATGGTCTAGCGCTGTTGGATCAGGTGCACACGCGTCACCCACACATCACCGTGATCGGGCGCAGTCTCGGCAGCGGCGTCGCGGTACAAATTGCCGCGCGAAGACCGTCGAAGCGTTTGGTCTTAGTCACTCCCTTCGACAGCATGGTTGCCGTCGCGGCCGATCACTTCCCGCTGTTCCCGGTGCGACTGCTGCTTCGAGATCGCTACGAGTCAAACCAGTTCGCCGCCCAGATTCAGGTGCCGGTGACCCTGATCGTTGCCGGCAACGACCGCATCGTTCCGCCCGCCCGCGCATTGAACCTCGCAAAAGCCTTCAGCTCGACACAGCCTGAAGTGGTGATGCTGGAGCAGGCCGGCCACAACGACATCGATGCGTTTCCCGGCTACCCGACTGCGCTACGCGGCCGGTGATCGCCGAATCGACGCTCCGCCGGCTCTATCGCCGCCGGCTCATGAGAAGTAGCTAGGCAGGTCGTGGCGAACGCGGATGTGGCGGCTCTTGCTCTGCCAGCGAAGCCGACAGCCGCACCTCGTCATTATTTTTTTGATCGATGATCTCCGAGCCAACACTTCTACGTACTGAATGAGGTGGGAGTGAAATCCCACCACACGGGTCTAGGTGCAAACGCCGAAGCCCAACCCCAACTTCAGGAGCAATCGTCATGAGCAATGTCAGCAAGAAAAAGCCCGCCGTGAAACAGGCCAAACCGTCACCGACCGTAAAAGATCTGCCGCCAGCTGCGGACCCGAAAGGCGGGATACTCATGGGTCTGTTGCTGCCGGCGGTGCAGAAAGTGCGCGGCAGCTGATATTTGTGGCTGATGGGTCCGTACCGATGGCGCGCTCGGCTTTGCCGGTGTTTAGCGCGGGCGGGCGCAACTGGTCGGTCGGTGAGGTGCTTGCCCTTGCGCAACACCTCACCGACAGCGACTGCGCGCAGATCGCTGCGGTGCGCTCGCCTTCGTCCGACGCAACGGACCTGGATGCTGCCGTTGTAGCCTTTCGCTACCGGCACAGCCTCGTCAGCGCCGATGAGTGTCTGGCTTGGCTGGCGCAGCGCGGATTGAGCTATGGCGATCTGCGCGCAAGCCTACGAAGACAGATGAGTGGCGAGAGGGCGGGCGACGACAGCACCCGCGTCATCGATTGCCTCCTATCGCAACGGTTCTCGCATTTGTCATTGGGACTAGCAGCGCGGATCGCTTGCGCAATCGACAACGCTTGCCTACCCGACGGCGATCTTGTTGCGCACTGGAGCGCCATCGATCGCTGTTACCAGCGTTTCCTCGAGGACACGCTCGACACATCCAAGCGCCAGCGTCTGCTCGATCAAGATCGCCTGACGTGGCTCCAGGTGGATGCCGAGCTGATCGAATTCGACACCCTGGATGCTGCGCGCGAGGCCTTGCTGTGTGCGACTGAAGACCGGATGTCGCTACAGGAAGTCGCAGAAGAAGGTGGATTGGCACATCAGGCACGGCGCTGGTTTATGCGCGAGTTCAAGCCGGCGTGGGCACAGGCGATCTCGAGGATTAGCGCCGGCAGCGTCAGCGAGCCGGTCGCTGATGACGAACGCTGGCTACTACTCGGACTGACACGATATGTTGAACCCCGCTTGGATGATCCACGCGTGCTTGCCGGAATCGACGCGCTGCTGCTCGATCAGGCACAGCAGACCTTGATCGCGCGCCACATTCACTGGATGTTGGTGCCCAACTGAGGGAGTGTCGCTGGTGACACCGCGTTTTGAGGAAACCCTGCTCAACAGCTCGATGCTGCGCTTTGTGCCGGAAGCGCAGCATGCGCGGCTGCGCGACTGCTTTAGCGAAGAGCGCTTCGAGTTCGGCGAAACGATCATCCGCGAAGGCGAGCCGGCCGATGCCTACTACCTGCTGGTCAGTGGTCGTGCGCGGGTGCTGAAAGCGGCCGCTGATGGCAGTGAGCTGTCGCTCAATCGTCTGTTGCCGGGCGATGAATTTGGTGAAAGCGCGCTGCTCGACGGCGGCGTGCGCAGCGCCAGCGTGCGCGCCAGCACGACGGTCGAGGCGCTGCGACTGGAGCGGTCGCGCTTCTTGGCGCTCGCGGCAGAGTTTCCAGCGCTTCGAGACGCGCTCGAGCTGATGGCGCGTTGGCGTGTGCTGCACGCCTTTCTCTACGAGTTCAGCAATTTCGGCCGCCTGCCGCTCCCTGCGCTGCGCGCGCTGATGGCCGAACTCAAACCTGCGCACGCCGGCAAAGGCGAACTCATCGTGCGCGAGGGCGATGCCGCGGGTCCGATGTATTTGCTGCGTTCGGGTCGTGCGCGCGCCTTCAGCGGGCCGCGCACCCAGGCGCGCAATCGGGCCTTCTATCGCGATGGCGAGTTTTTCGGCGAACTGTCGATTCTCAACAACTCGCCGCGTGCCGCCAGCGTGGAAGCGGTCAGCGACTGTGAGCTGATGGTTCTCGATGCCGCCTCGGTCGCCCTGCTGCGTGCGCGTTTCACTGAGTTCGACCGACTGTTGGTCGAACGTCTGGCGCAGTACCGGGTCGACGACGAAGCGCGGGTGCCGCTGGATTTTGCCGAGGAACTACTGCCGGCGGATGCGCGCGTCAGCGACAAGACCGCCGATGCCGAACCTGACGACGCCGACGATGACGACGCCGCACCGTTTGCCGATGGCGGAACTTTCCGCAAGCGCGCAGGACGCATCCGCAGATTCCCCTTTATCGCCCAAATCGACGAAATGGACTGCGGCCCGACCAGCTTCGCAATGGTCTGTCGCTACTACGGCGTACAGGCCAGTCTGTCGCGCATTCGCGAGCTGTGTCACACCGCCAGCGACGGCACCAGTCTGCGTTCCATCTGCTCGGCGGCCAGCGAACTCGGTCTCGCGGCGCGCGCCCTCAAGGTCTCACCCAGCCATCTCGATCAGATGCCGCTGCCGGCCATTTGCCACTGGGAAGGCAACCACTGGGTAGTCGTCTACCACGTCGATGCCAAGCATGTGTGGGTGGCCGATCCAGGTCGTTCCCGACGCAAGATTGCGCGCGGAGAATTTCTCAAAGAATGGACCGGCTACGCGGCATTGTTCGACTATGCGTCTGGCGCTACGTCGGCACCCGCCAGCGCGCCGAAACTGGCTTGGCTGTGGCCATTTTTTCGCGAGCACCGAGCCAGCTTTAATCTGGCGCTAGGCTTGGCAGGCCTTGCCACTGCATTGGGCCTGCTGTTCCCGGTATTCACCCAGTTCGTCGTCGACAAAGTCATCGTCGATCAGGATCTCAGCCTGCTCAGTTTTCTACTGCCGACGATGGCGCTGGTGCTGCTGTTTCTGCTGCTGGCCAACCTCATTCAGCAGTACCTGCTCAGCTTCGCCGCCGTGCGCGTCGACAGCGCCGTGCTGGACTACCTGACCCGGCGGCTGCTGGCCTTGCCGATGAGCTATTTCAAGTCGCGGCGCACCGGCGACATCCAACGCCGACTAGACGGCGCGCGGCAGCTGCGTCAGTTTCTGGTGGATCAGGGCGTAGGCGGTCTGCTG
>JBBSIY010000091.1:0-10562 GCA_038257785.1 Lysobacterales bacterium | reverse complement strand
TCAGAGACAGCGTACGTGCAGCGGTTGCTGCGGGCGATGTGAATGCGCTAACCGGGATGTACTACTGGGCTGGTGCAGGGCGTGGCTCGGCGTCTAGCGTGATTGAGCTGATGAAGCGTTTGATAGCAGCCGCTCCACAGGTCGTTGAACTGCGTGCGGCTGAGGAATCCGATGAATGGCTGTGGGCTGGCTTGCCGCCGCCTACCCAAGACCCAGCTCCAGAGCTCGTGTTACTTGCCGACGCTGGCGCGTTTGATCCCATCGTGCGTTTCCGTCTGCGCGCGCAAGCCGGATGTCTTTGGCTTTCTCAGCGTTGATTGGCTCGGCCGTTATGTGCGACGCGGACGTTGAACGAATCGCAAGGTTGCGAGCGTGCCGCCTTCGGGTCTGGGCGCAAGGGTGACCGTCCAGCCGTAAAGCGCGCACAGTCGCGACACTACCGCTAAGCCAATGCCGGCGCCGCGGCTGCCTTCTGCACTGCGCCCGCGATAGCCGCGTTCAAACAACCGGCCTGCCTCTTCCTCGCTGATGCCAGCGCCAGAGTCGCGAACTTCGAGACGATCCGCAAATACATCGACACGCACTTCGCCTGCCTGCGTGTACTTGAACGCGTTGCCAATTAGATTGCCGGCGGCCACCGCTAGCACGGCTTCTGGCGCATCAATCACGATGTCATCTGCGCCTTGCACGACGGCGGTAATCGCGCGTTTCCCCTGCGCGAGTCGGTTGGCATCCACCAGCTGCTCGACCAGTTTGCGCAGGTCAGTCGGCCCATGGCCACGCTCATTGCGCGACAGGGTGAGCAGGGCGGAGATGAGGTCAGTACTCTGTTGCGACGCTCGTTCGATACGCTTCAAACGCTGCAGATTTCGCTCGCTCAAGTCGGATTGGGCAAGCATCAACTCGGTAGCGCCGCGGATGACGGCGAGCGGCGTGCGCAGCTCGTGGCTTACGTCTGAGTTGAACTCGCGGTCGCGCTGCACCAGCTCGGTCAATCGCGCTGCGTATGCGTCCAGCGCGGCAGCTAACTGGCCAACTTCGTCGTCGGCAAAATGCGGCGCCAGCAGCTCCGGTTGGCCATCGCCCGAGTACGCGCGCAAACGTGTCAGCAAATCGGCCACGGGGCGCATTACGCGCTGCGAGGACCAGAGCCCAAGAAAGAATGACAGCAGCGAAAACCCAGCAACGGCGAAGATCAGCGCCCACTGCAGGCGGCTTTGGCTCTCGCGCTCTTGCGAGGTGTCATAGCGCAGGAAGAACCAGAAGTCCTGATCCTTACGAACCGCCAGTTTGTAAGACTGCGGCTTGCCTTGAGCGTTGTCTTCGACGAGGTCATACACGCCGCTCTCCAAATCTCGCCAGTCGAGCGGGACGTTGGGGAAGCGGCGGGTGCTGTAGACGTAGCCGACGATCTTCTCAAAGGCGCTGCCTTGAACGCTCGGATCGCGATAGAACGTGTCGGCATAGTCCTGCAGGCTTCCGCGCAGGGTTTCACCGATCAGGTCGTCTTCCAGTTTTTCTCGCAGGCCGATTGTGGCCAGCGCGAAGAGTACCGTCAGGCCTGAGCCCAACAGCAAAAACGAAATGACGATCCGGGTGCGGAGCTTACGGCGATACAGCATTGGGATCGGCAAGCCGATAGCCAATGCCGTGTCGGGTTTGAATCAGCATCGTCGGGAAAGGTTTGTCGACCGCAGCCCGCAGGCCGTGGATGTGTACGCGCAGGCTGTCGGAGTCGGGAAGCTCTTCCCCCCAAACGCGAGTTTCAAGCTCTTGCCGCGTCACCACCGATGGCGACGCTTCCATCAGCGCCTGCAGGATCTTCAGTGCGGTCGGGTTGAGCGTCACGTGACGACCGCCGCGCCGCACCTCAAGCGTATCGAGGTTGTATTCGAGATCGGCCACGTTCAGCACTCGCGGACCTGGGCCTTTGCCCCGGCGAGCAAGCACCGTTAGCCGCGCTTCGACCTCCTGCAGAGCAAACGGCTTAACTAAGTAGTCATCCGCGCCGGCCTCAAAACCGACCAGTTTCTGCTCCAGCGAATCGCGCGCCGTCAGCATTAGAACCGGCGTTTGCCGGCGGGCGTCCTGGCGCAGCCGACGGCACACCTCAAGTCCATCAAGCCCAGGGAGATTGAGGTCGAGCACGATCGCTTCAAACTCGTTGACTTCGGCTAGCCGCAGTCCGGTGATTCCATCGGCCGCAAAATCGACGGTGTGGCCGTGATCTTCTAGGTAGTCGCCAAGATTGGCGGCAATGTCGCTGTTGTCTTCAATGACGAGGATTCGCATGGTGACGCAGTGCCTCCCTATACGTTCGACAGTCGCCTACCGCGATCAAGCTGCGGCACCGACCGCTTCGACACAGCGAAAACAACGACCAAGCTTGTCGCTCGGTCACACTAAGCTGGTTAGCGCTAGCGCCTACAGCCGCGACCAACGGGCCGTCGGCAAGGTTACCCGTAAGAGTCGCCAAAACGCGAACGCCCGCAGGTCTCAGTCGGGCGCGCTTCAGCTAGCTCACAGGTTGCGACGGCAGAGGCGAGTGCCAGTGCTGCGTAAGCAGCTGACATCGCCGCTGCTCGACGGCAAGGTGAAGTCGAATCCCTGCATATGGCGCTGCGAACTCGCCTGTGTCGGATCGAAACGCCAGCGCTGTAAAGCCTCGATAGCCGCGTTGGCGAAGGTTGTGTGCGAGGCGCTTATCACCAAAATAGCGGTGGCTTTGCCTTGGCGATCTACTTGAAAGCCCAGTTCAGCCTTGCCTTCTATGCCGCGCGATAGCGTCGAAGACGGGTAGACCGGTGCGCTGCGGGTCAACACGCGCAGAGATTCGACCATGTCGATTGCGCTGGTGTCAGCTGATTCCACCCGGGAAGCGCTGGCGCGAGTGTTCGCGGGCATCGGCGTCAGCGCGACGTCGCTAGTTAGTTCTGCGTTAGCTACGCCTGCACGGGTCAAACCGGCGCTCGCTAAATAGGCACTCTCACCATCGGTGCTGGGCAGCGCAGCGGAATTCGACTGAAGTTGACCGGCCGTGGCGGAAATTAGCGGTCCTTCCGATGGCGACAGCGGGTCGGCCGAATCTGCCGCGGGCACCGGCGTTTCTGCTGCATCGGTCAGTGCCGAGGCAAGCCCTGTGAGGCTTGGCGTGAGGTCACGCACCACGATCTCGAATGCGGGCGTAAGGGTTGCCACTGTGGGTCGCGCTAACGAAATGGGCGCAAGCCGGAGTTCCTCTGCGCTCAACGGGGTGTTTGCCTGGTCGCTGATCAGCGACGACTCAAAGGGGTTGGCCAGCAGCAGCACACCCATCGCTGTTAGCGCAGCGGGCAAAAGACCTTCCAAGCGCATGCGCGCCGTCGCGGTCTGCTGCTCACGCGGAACGCCCAGCAGCTGCTCGACCCGACCAAGCAAAACGCCGCCCGTCGCGGCCAGCGCCAAGTTGCCCATATCCATCTCGCGACGCTGTTCGGCCAATGCCAACAGGGCGCGCGCATAGGTCAGGCGGTCGCCGCCGGTGGACGTCACCAGTGCGTCGCAGCAGAGCTCGCGATCATCGCGAACTCGGCGTCCAACCCAGTGCACCGCGGGGTGATAAAAAAGAAGTGTCTCTATCGCCAGCTGTGCTGCGTTTGCCCAAGCATCGAAGCGACGCACATGGGCGAACTCGTGGGCCAGAATTAGCTCAAGTTGATCGACCGGCATGCGCGTGCACAGGCCCAGAGGCAGCAGCACGGTCGGTTTAATCCAGCCGACCAAAATGGGCGCCGCTACTTGGGCCGATTCACGCACCAGCACGCTAACCCTCAGGCCGACGCGCGCATGCAGGGCGACGATTCGGCGCTGCCAAGCAGGCGACATCGGCTGAGCCTCGAGGCAGACCTGACGAATGCCTCGCCAGCGCCACAGCCCGCGCAGCACCAAGCAGGCGACACCCAGCGCCCACACCGCCACGATCAGCGGCAACAGCGGCTCAAAGCTCCACGTTAGGGCGTTTGGAACAGCTGCGATGCTGCTATCGATCGTCGATGCACCTACCGATGTCAACGCCTCCGCAACGCTTAGCCGCGCGCTATCTAGGCGACTGAGCAGGGTCAGTACCGGTGCCAGTGTGAAACCCGCGAGCGCGAGATACCCAGCCGCCAGTCGAAACGATGCACTGTGGCTCGCTAGCAGCTTCCTCAACAACGAATAGCCCAGTGCGATCAGTGCGCCTTGCCAAATGAAATCCAGCAGCGTCCAGCCAAAGGCTTCAATCACCGCCTGCGCCGGCATGCCGCCCTCAAACACCATGACGCGCACGCTCCATCCGGTCGATTAGCGCGCGAATTTTGGCCAGCTCGTCGTCACTCGGCGGCGAATCGCTGCCGAGTGCGCGCATTACCAGCTCCGCAGGGCGACCATCGAACAGGCCGTCAATCAACTCCGACAGCAGGCGCTTTTGCGTGAAATCTTTGCTGATAGCGGCTCGGTATACGTGCGCGCGCTGGCTTTCATCGCGCTCAACCAAACCCTTGCCGTGCATCACCTGCATCAGCTTCAGCGCGGTCGTATAGGCGGCCTCATCAGAGTAAAGCGACTCAAATACCTCGCGTACCGTCGCGCCATTGCGCGCCCAAAGCACGCCCAGAATGGCCAATTCCGCATCAGTGGGGTGGGGACGTCGGCTCATCGCGGCATCTCGACAGCGCCCTGCATCATGTTGATGGCAGCGGCACGGCAAATATCGAGTGTCGATACGGCGGTCCAGATCGTTAGCTTAGGCATCGGTTGGCTGGCTGTTGCGCGCAAGACAGGCCCAGTTATCGTACGAGTTCTCTCGTACATTGCAAGCCAGAAAGGTCTTGGCTGTGCACTTTTCGGTCGTCTCGCCAGTCGTTGCCCAAATCGAAGGCAATAAAAAGCCCACGGAGGCGAATGGGGGGGACGCGCCTCACGTGGGCAAAAAGTTGCTGCCCCGAATACCGTCAACTGCGCGTCACAGCCGTGACCAACTAGGGTGTCATGCAGAACGACGATGGGCGAAGCATGCGCTGGTGGCGATTAAAGTCCTGTTAAATCGATCTGATAAAAACGTTAAACCCTAATCGCCTACGAACCTGTCGCTGAACGCGAAGCCTACGTGGAGCGCGAAATCTACGCGGTCTTGGCGCGACGACGATTCTGCCGCAGGCGCTTATCGATGTAGTCAATGATGGACCCGGCAACGTCCTCGCCGGAGGCTCCCTCGATGCCCTCGAGGCCGGGTGACGAGTTCACCTCGAGCACCAGCGGTCCGCGCTTTGAGCGCAGCAGATCGACGCCGGCAATGTTCAAGCCGAGGACGCGAGCGGCCTGAATTGCCGTTTCAGTCTCTTGTTCGTCCAGCTCAACCGCCTTAGCCGTGCCGCCGCGGTGCAGGTTTGAGCGGAACTCGCCGCGCTTAGCCTGACGCCGCATAGCCGCTACCACGCGCGACCCGACCACAAAGCAGCGGATGTCAGCGCCTTTCGCCTCGCCAATGAATTCCTGCACCAGAAAGTTGGCGTAGAGCCCGCGAAACGCTTCGATCACCGATTGCGACGCTGATGCACGTTCGGCAAGGATCACCCCTGCGCCCTGAGTGCCCTCGTTTAACTTAATAACGTGCGGCGGCCGGCCGAGCATGGCGAGCAGATCGCCAGTGTCGTCGGGGTTGTCGCCAAACACCGTGCGCGGCAGGCCTATGCCCTGGCGCGCCAGCATCTGATGGCAGCGCAGCTTGTCGCGTGCGCGCAGGATGGAATCCGATGGATTAGGCGTATACACGCCCATCATTTCCAGCTGTCGCAGGACTGCTGTGGCGTAGAAGGTGACCGAGGCACCAATTCGCGGAATGACCGCGTCGTAGTCGGACATCTCCTTGCCTTTATAGTGCATCGCAAAGGCGTTTGGCTCGATGCGCATGTAGCAACGCAGCTGGTCGAGCACGCGCACGCTGTGCCCACGCGTGCGTGCGGCTTCCATCAGACGCTGAGTGGAATAAAGTTTGCTGTTGCGCGAGAGGATCGCGAGCTTCATGAGGTGGCTCGATGGCTGACTAGAAGACAGGAAGGGTGGCTGGTGCGGGCGCGTCGGGCTCGCCGAGCAGAAACGAGGCGGCAGGATCAACTAAGCATCGACCCTCCATCGCCGTCCGGCCGAGCAACATCGGGAACAGCATATTGCGCCGACTGGTCAAGTTGATTTCAATCGGAAAGCGCTGGGCAGCAATGTGCAGCTGAGTGCGGATAAAAATTCGCTCGCTGGTGTGGCCGCCAGAGTCTGTAACCGGGCGTCGCCCGATGATTTCTGCCTCGCAATGGACCGGCGTGCCGGCATTCTCTGGATCAAGCGTAAAGATCGCGAACTCGGTCGTTGCACGACGCACCACCTGTAACGTGTCCACATGCAGCGCTGAGCTGCGCGCGCCGCTGTCAATTTTTGCGCGGATGGCCGACAGCCCCAGCGCCGGCAATCCCAACCACTCGCGCCAGCCGAGTATCAGCTTGGGCGAAGCAGCACGGACAGTCTTTGGAGCCGATTCCGCGTGGACCATGCGTTGCACCTGACAGAACGATGGGTGGCCAGACGATTCAATCATCGGCCACGACACGGATTCATTTAGAGCGGTTGAGAGTGGAGCGGGTGAAGGGAATCGAACCCTCGTCAGTAGCTTGGGAAGCTACAGCTCTACCATTGAGCTACACCCGCGTCATGCGCAGATAATAGGCGCGGCTTACCTCGACCGGCAATTCAAATCGTATGCAGCTGACCGTCAATGGCGTTACCCATGATCTTGATCACGAGCCGACCATCGCCGAGCTTCTCGATAAGCTCGGCCTCACTGAGCGTCGCTTGGCGGTGGAGGTGAACCGCCGCATTGTGCCGCGCGGCCAGCATTCAGCGCATCGTCTGCACGACGGTGACTCGGTGGAGCTAGTACAGGCGATGGGTGGCGGCTGAGGCGCGCGCCTCACCGTAGCGACTCTGTCATCGCGTGAAAAATACGCTCAGAGCGGACCCGCAACGCGGTCGCGGCCGGCTGCTTTGGCGCGATAAAGTGCGGTATCAGCGGCCTCAATTAGTGCGCTCGCCGACGCCAGCTCAGACGGTGCGGCGACTGCGACACCAATGCTAAGTGTGACGCTAGGTTCTTCGCCCGTGTGGCCAGTTCGCACCGCCATCAGCATCGACTGTGCTAAGGCGACGCTGGTCGTCAGATCGTGATCGGGTAACACCAGCAAAAACTCTTCGCCGCCGTAGCGCCCAACCGCACCCTGCGATGGCAACAGCGACTTTAGTGAATCCACGACGCGGCACAGCACGCGGTCGCCGACGCCGTGGCCGAATCGATCATTGATCGACTTGAAGCGGTCAACATCGATCAGCATCACCGCCATATTGCGACCGTGAGTGTTGGCCGAGGCGACGACCTTTTCAAGCACCTCAAGCACGTGCCGGCGGTTGGCGATGCCGGTTAACGCGTCCGATGTTGCCGCTACATGCAGCGCCTGTGCTTTTTCGGCCAGCGTTGCATGCGAGGCGGCTAGCGCTACGCGGCTGTCAAACAGTTCGGCATTGCTCGCCACTAGGCGACGACTCATTTGCCGGCTGCGCTGATAGAGCCACGCCAGCACGACCGACACAGCCAGCAATGCCAAAATTACCGCAAATCCTACATTCCGCACGAACTCCTGCTGGCTCAGACGTAGCGCGGCAATCTCGTTCTCGCGCGCCAGCTGTTCGATGCGTCGTTGATTGGCTTCTACCTCATGCCGATATTCGATCAACGCAATACGCCGGCTGGTTTCCCGCCCGCTGATTTGCTCAAGCAGCGCCATGCTTGCGACCGCCAGATCGAGCGCGCGATCGGCGTTGCCGCCGTCACGCAGCAGCGGCACCATCGCGCGATAGGCATCAAGTAGCTGCGGCACATCGCCAGCCGCCTCGTAGTTGGGAGCCGCAATCTCAAACTGCTGCAGCGCAGTTTGTTGATCGCCTTCTGCTAGGGCTACGCGCCCAAGCGTAAAGGTGGCATCGGCGGCCGTGCGATCTTGGTCGACCGATTCACCCAAGCTTCGCGATTCTTCCAGCGCCTTACGTGCTTCCTTGATGCGCCCCACGCCAAGCAGCGCGCGGCCGCGCTCAAGCGCGCTGAACGACAGCCCGGGTTTGCTTCCGAATCGCTCAGAAATGATTTGCGCTTCTGCGGCATACGCAAGCGCCTCCGCATATTTGCCGACCTCATTTGACAGCCTCGCCAAGCTGCCAAGCGGTGCACCGGCGCGCATGGGGTCCGGCAGCCTGCGCGCTTCACTCAGCGCCCGCATCAGCTGTACGTTCGCCTCCTTGTAGTCACGCATGCTGAGATAGAGCAGGCCAAGATAGTGATACGTGCGATCAACGCTGACGTCGGCACCGGCGCGATGCAGCGCAAGGCTGGCGTCGAGAACTTCGATGGCCCGCACGTATTGGCCTTGGTTCAGAAGCACTAAACCCAAGTGGGTGAGCGCTTCGCCCTCACCATGACGATCGTTGGCCTGCCGAAACAGCGCTAGCGCCTCCTCGAGTTGGGTTCTTGCCTTTTCGAGATGTCCTTGGCGGCGCTCGACCAAGCCGAACTGCATGAGCGCATCTGCCTCGAGCGATTGATCAGACGTTGCGCGAGCGCGCTTCATTCGACCGCTATATATCTCCATCACTTCCGCGTAATAGCCGCGCAGAAAGGCGATGTCGGCAAGCGCGCGCTCGGCTTCGTCCAACGCGTTGGCGTCAGCGGTTTCGCGCGCTGCACCCGCTATTGAACGCCACGCCAGACGCGCGCCATCGACGTCGCCCGAGTGAGCGAGACGCATCGCGTCGGCAATCTGCACGTTGATCGGCGGCTCGGTGGAATCGACGGATTCCGCCTGCGCTAGGCTTGATGCACACAGCGCGAGGGCAAAAACGAGCGACCAGGCATTCATCCGGCGGCGAATTCTCAGCGAGCTTCAACACGCTATGGTAGTGCTCGCGGACAGGTGGTGGTAGCGAATTGTTGCGAAAGGTTCGTTTATGTCAGCCGCTCGGCGATAATCAGCCGATGGATAGTTCAAGCCGCTCAATCGTATCGCCCAGCAGCCATTCCACCGACGGCGACCCGCTGATCATCGCCGGTCGGCGTTTTTACTCACGCCTGCTGACGGGAACCGGTAAGTTTAAGGACCTTGAGGAAACGCGTCTCGCGACAGAGGCCGCGGGCGCCGAGATCATCACCGTGGCCATTCGCCGCACCAATATCGGCCAGACGCCCGGCGAGCCCAATTTGCTCGACGTCCTACCGCCCGACCGCTACACGCTGCTGCCGAATACGGCCGGCTGCTACACCGCCGAAGATGCCATCCGCACCTGCCAGCTGGCGCGTGAACTGCTAGACGGACACACCCTCGTCAAGCTTGAGGTGCTGGGTGATCCGCGCACCTTGTTCCCGGATGTCGTGCAAACGCTGCACGCGGCAGAAATACTGGTCGCAGATGGGTTCGATGTGATGGTTTATACGTCTGATGATCCGATTTTGGCGAAGCGTCTTGAGGCAATCGGCTGCGTCGCAGTTATGCCGCTGGCGGCCCCGATTGGCTCAGGGCTTGGCGTGCAGAATCGCTATAACCTGCTTGAGATCGTCGAGAACGCGAAGGTGCCGATTCTGGTGGACGCGGGGGTCGGCACGGCGTCCGATGCCGCGATCGCTATGGAGCTGGGTTGCGACGGCGTCCTGATGAATACCGCCATCGCGGGTGCGCGTAATCCGATCTTGATGGCGAGCGCCATGCGTAAGGCGGTGGAGGCAGGGCGCGAGGCGTTTCTGGCCGGGCGCATTCCGCGCAAGCGCTACGCTAGCGCGTCGTCGCCGGTCGACGGCTTGGTCGGATAACCAACGATGGCTGAGCCGAGCGTCGAATCTCCTTCTGCACCTGACGGCATCAATAGAAGGCCCATCCGCAGCTTCGTGCTGCGAACGGGCCGAACGACGCCCGCCCAGCAGCGCGCGTTCGATCAGCACTGGGCCCGCTATGGTGTGGAATATAGCGGCGCTGCGCAGGAGTTCGAGCGGATGTTTGGCCGCCGCGCAGAGTGCGTGCTTGAGATCGGCTTCGGCAACGGTGAGGCGCTGTGCTTTGCGGCCGGCAATGAGCCCGCACGGAACTTCATTGGTGTCGAGGTCCACACGCCGGGCGTCGGCAAATTGCTCAACGATCTCGCCGCAGCTGACTTATCCAACGCGCGGCTCTATCGCCACGATGCGGTAGAGGTGTTGCGTGACGAAATCGCGCCAGCGAGCCTCGCCGAAGTGCGCATTTACTTTCCTGACCCCTGGCACAAGAAACGCCATCACAAGCGGCGGCTTATCCAAACCGCCTTTATTGATCTGATCGCGTCACGGTTGGTGTCCGGCGGCCTGCTGCATTTGGCCACCGACTGGGCCGACTACGCCCAGCAGATGATGGACGTGCTGGAGCCCAGGCAAGATTTCGTCAACATCGCGGGGCCTCGCACGGTAGTAGGCCGGCCTGAATGGCGGC
>JBBSIY010000090.1:0-10592 GCA_038257785.1 Lysobacterales bacterium | reverse complement strand
GGACAAACCCATCAGTGACGAAGGCTTTACTCGGCATATCAAACTCACGACTGACGTCGGCATCCGCGCCACCGCGCGACAGCGAAATCAGGCAGCGCGTGTACTCGGGCTTGAGGCACGAGGAACCGTGCCATACCCAGTTCTCGCCCTCTTTCTTGTTGAGCGCATCAAGGTCGAGCACCAGCTCCCACTTCGGCGAGTCGGTCTTGTATTGCTCCAACGACGTACGCCGCCAGAGGCCGCGCGGGTTGGCGGCGTCGGTCCAGAAGTTGTAGTAAAACTCGCCCATCTTGCTGACGTAGGGAATCCGCGCGTCGGAATCGAGGATGGCGCGCAGGTCAGCTTGCAAACTCTTGAACGCAAGATCATTGTTGATTGACGCCGACTCCGCATTGCGTGCGCGCACCCAGTCCAGCGCCTTGTCGCCGCCCACGTCTTCAAGCCACTGATACGGATCAGAATCACTCACGGCAGTAGTCGGTGTGTCCGCCGCAGTCGCAGCGGCGTTTGCCGCCAGCAGCATGAAGGTCAAAGGCAAGCAAGGATTCATCAAGCATCTCCATCGAGTGCAGCGTTCAGGCAGTGAGTCGGTCAAGTACGACGGGGCATGGTAGCCGCTGAGCCTGCGCCGCCCAATGCCGAGAGTCACGGGCGCAGAGGCTTTTCTAACCGCAGCGCGTCAGTGGAATCGTCGTAGTAGCCGCCGCGCCGCCCAATGTCGCGATATCCGCTCCGGCGATACAGCGCTATCGCGGCCGCATTGTCGGCGCGCACCTCCAAGCGCATTGCATCGGCGTCCGCGCCGCGTGCCGCCTGCTCCGCGTCATCCAGCAAACGACGGCCTAGGCCGGTGCCGCGAAGAGTTTGATCGATCACTAAAGAGTACAGCCGCGCGATACGACTTCCGGCCCGCCGCAGCACCAGCGAATAGCCCACTGCGCGCTGACCGATCGTGATGACCCGAAGTCGGCCACCGGCTTGGTTCAGATGAAAACGCAGCTGTCTTGGGCGAAGCCGGTCGCCCGGAAACTGCGCCTCTAGGCGAATTAGCGCAGACAAATCATCAGCCACAGCGTGGCGGGTGAGGATCACATCGGTCATCGGTATATGGTCAACCATCCTGTGGCTGAACGGCCAGTGCTCTGTTTTGCTGCGCAACGCAGTTGATTGCCGCAGACTGCGCGGCTGTTGCCAATCGGGCGTGTGCAGAACCATGAGTCGCCTCGTCATCGTCGTTGAAAAACCATCGGACTGGGGTTCCTACTACCCGTCTGAAAACGTCATTTCGGCCATCGACTACCTGAAGCGCCCGGCCGACGCGGAAGAAGATCGCGTGCAGGTGATCAACCTGTGCCGCAGCTTCAAATACTTGGGCGTCGGCCACTACGTCTCGCTGCTCGCCGAGGCGCGCGGGCACAAGGTCATTCCCTCGGTACGCACGATCAACGACCTGCGCCGCCGCTCGCTGTACGGCGTGGATATCGAAGATCTCAACGCCAAACTGGCGAAATATCTGCCTGAGGGCGGACGCGATACGACCGACTTCAGCCTGCTCGTCTACTTCGGCCATACCAGCTACCTGCCGCTGGAAGATTTGGCGCGCCAGGTGTTTGAAGCCTTCCCCTGCCCAATCCTGAAAATCGAATTCACGCGACAGAAAGTCTGGCAGATTGCCTCGATTAAGCCATCCGGCTTGAACTCTCTGACCGACCTGCAGGAAGACGCCTTCGCCGATGCGCTGAGCAACTTCTCGAAAAAGCTTTGGCGCAAGCCGCGCGCGCGGCGCAAGTTTCGCTATGACGTGGCGATGCTGCACGACCCGGCTGAAGTCATGCCGCCGTCGAATCGGAAGGCGCTCAAACACTTCATCAAGGCCGGCAGCGAGCTGGGTATCGACGTTGATTTAATCGACAAGAACGACTTCGGTCGGCTCGCCGAGTACGACGGCCTGTTCATTCGCGAAACCACAACGCCGGGCAATCACACCTATCGCTTTGCGCATCGTGCTGAGCGCGAAGACATGGTGGTGATCGACGACCCGATGTCGATCCTGCGCTGCACCAACAAGATTTACCTCAACGACCTGCTGCGCTCGCGCAAGCTGCCGGTGCCGCGCAGCGAAACGCTATTTCGCGACGACGCTAAGCGCCTTGCTGAGCTGCCTGATGTGCTCGGTTTGCCGCTGGTGCTTAAGATCCCTGACGGCAGTTTTTCGCGTGGCATCGTGCGCGTCGAGACCATCGAAGAGCTGCGCAGCGCCGCGGATAATCTGTTTCAACACTCCGCGCTGTTGATCGCGCAGGAGTACATGTACACCGAGTTTGACTGGCGTATCGGCGTCATCGGCAATCAAGCGCTGTACGCCTGTCAGTACTTTATGTCGCGTGGGCACTGGCAAATCTACCAGCACAGCGCGAAAGGCCCGACGCGCTCGGGCGACTTCAAAACGCTGCCGATTCGCGAGGCGCCCGCGGATGTCGTCAAGCTCGCGCTGCGCGCCACGGCGGCGATTGGTGACGGGCTATACGGCGTTGATCTAAAGGTGCTCGATGGCCGCACCGTGGTGATCGAGGTCAACGACAACCCGAGCATCGATGCCGGCGTCGAAGATGCGTATCTCGGCGACGATCTGTATCGTCGGATCATGGATGAGTTTCTGCGGCGTCTGGAACGCAAACGCTTGGGCATGCGCGAATGAGCGCGTCGCTATCGGTCTACGCTATGAACGCGCTGCCGTGAACGAAGCGCAGCGCGAGGGCCAGCTGAAACTGCTGGGCGTCGAAATCAACTATGCCGACCGTGGCCCCATTGACGGCGCTCCGCTGCTGTTGATCATGGGTCTCGGCATGCAGCGCGTTGCTTGGCCGGATAGCCTGCTGGATGCGCTGGTCGAGCGAGGATTTCGCTGCATTACGTTCGACAATCGCGACGTGGGTTTGAGCACGCGCTACGAAGCCTACGGCGTCCCGCCCACGCTGATATCCATGGCGGCGCGACTGCTGCGGCGTCGCCTGCGACTGCCTTACGCGCTGTCGGATATAGCCGATGACGCGTCCGGGCTGCTGACACATCTGGGTATTTCGCAGGCTCACGTGCTCGGCATTTCGATGGGCGGCATGATCGCGCAACATTTTGCTCATCGACATCCGGCACAAACTCTCAGCCTGACCTTGATGTGCACCAGCAGCGGGCGACTTGGCCTGCCGACACCCAGCGCTGCGGTGATGCGCCAGCTGCTCAAGCGCCCGGTGGGGAAGCAGGTGACGATAGATGCTGCAGTGCGCTACGTCATTGACCTATTCCGCATCATTGGTAGCCCCGCGTATCCCGTGGACGCGGCCGATCTGGAACGTCACAGTCGCGCCACGGCGATGCGCGCCAGCAGCGGCAACGGCGTTGGCCGGCAGCTGGCCGCCATCCTCAACGACGGCGACCGTAGCGAGCTGCTGCGACATCTAAACGTGCCCACGCTAATTCTGCACGGCAATGCCGACCCCATGGTGCCGGTTACCCACGGCATTGACCTTGCCCGCAAGGTTCCCCGCGCGCGCTTGGAGCGCATCGACGGCTGGGGGCATGATTTGCCAAATGCACTGAGCGGAAAACTGGCTGGGCTGATTGCCGATCATGCCGCATGCCCAGCCGCGCAGAGCTCCAATCAACGTTAGGGCGAGGCGGGTGACAACATCTCGCCGGTTGGCGCGCATGGTTCGACGCCGGCTACGGCAGTCAGCTGTTGAAGCGGATAAGAGAACGTCGGAAACGCCTCGTCGATATAGGTGATCTGGCCACAGCCATCGTAGCGAAAGCTCTGCCGCTGTTCAGCGCCATCGCCGCCCGCCTTCGCCGCAACCCGCAGCACTGCGTTCTCGAATCGTCCAAGACCCAGCAGCCAAAGCGGCTGTCCATTATCGAGCGCCGCCGAGAAGACCATTGCCTGCGGCTCCACGTCATTAGGTCCACGAGGCAGGACGTTGATGACAAACCCGCTGCCAGGATTGCCGGGATCAAACCACGTGCCTGAGACTGACACATGCGGCGTGTCGCCGACGCGCACCGTGTTCAACAGCTGCGAAAGCAGCGGCCGTTCAACGCCGGCCGCCGCAGGCTGAAAGACCCGGCGCTCAATCTCATAGCTACCCTTTGGCAAGCGCCCTATCGGAATAACCCACTGTTTCGGCGGCGGCGCAGCAAAGCAGAACGGCAGCATGCTGCTAAGTCGAATGGTCATCTCAACCACAATTCGACTCCCCTCCTGACGCACGACGGGTGCGATATCCGGATTCAGCTCATTGGCACCGCAGCCATCGGTGTAGAGCACGGAGACCACATCCTGTTCGGAGATACTTGAGCCGTTGCGAGGGTGAAGAAAGTTGGGTTGGCCATCGCGGAATCCCTCGTCTTGGGCGTGCACGACCAGCGCTAAAAGCAGAAGGGCGACGAAGCAGAACCTCTGAGACAGACGCATAGATTTTCTCCTGAATTTTATGGGCAAAACGGTCTGAAATAACTTGCTGGCATAGCGACGGACGTACCGCTTCACTCAAACCCGCTGCGGAAAACCTGATCCGGACTGGGCACATCCAGCTTCTGAGCAATGTGCAGACGGCCCACGCTTGTGGAGTTGACCGCCATGTACATGCTGCCGTCGGCACCTATCCAACCATCGCTTCCATCGCTAAAGCGTGCACCGCCATCGGGCAGGTCGAACGTAGATACCGCCGTCGGCACGGGCCCTTGGTCGGTGGCAACGGTCAATGCTTGACCCGACGACAGCAAGCGGCGCGGCGCTAGCCCGGGCTGCAAAATCCACAGGTCCTTTGTGTTGTCGGGGTTGGTGCTGGCCTCGAGCACGATGTCGCCGTTGCTGAGCATGGCTATTGCTTCGAAGTCACGCCACGTGCGGCCAGCTTCTGGCGCAAACGGCGCCGTGCCAATGCCAATCAGCGCAACCAGTTCCGGGCGCTGGCCAGCCCGCACCCGCCACAGCCCAGCTGGCGTGCCGCCATCGGTCGCGTTGACAGTCGCAACGACGGCAGCGTAGTTGCCGGCCACGCTGAGCGAATCGCCAATGAAGCTGCGCCAGGTTGAGTTCATCCAGTTGGGGCCAAAGAACCCGCTCGGTTCGGCATAGGCAATGCCGCGATTGGCCGCGCCGTCAAAGCGGAACAGGCCGGGCAGGTTTGCAGTGGCGGGAGCGGTTCGCCATTGCGCGAGGAAGGTCAGCCCCGCCGAGCCTGACGGCTGTGGCGCATCGAGTCCGATATCGACGAAGGTAGCGGTGCCAATTCCTACTTCAGGGCCGCGCACGCCAGCCTCGCCGGTTACCGCCAGCACGCGCGGTGCGCCGTTGCAGAGTTCCCAGATGCCTTCGCGCAAGGTGCTGGACACCAAGCGCGCGTGAACCCGCCCGCTGGCGGTGACCGCGACGCGATCCAAGCCTGCATTAAACGTCTGGAACACATCGGCGCCAGTCAGACCGGGCGACAGCGCGGGATCGCTCGATCCCGTTTGCAAACAAGCTTGGTTGGCCTGACCCGGCACATGCTTAAACACCACCTGGCTCTGCACGTTCGACGGACTATTGACGGTTGCATTCACCACCGCCACGCCGCCGTTGGCCATGCGTGCCTGCGCGAAGCCCGCGCTGTTGGGAAAACGAAAGGCATCCCCCAATCCCGGACCGAGCACGCCATCGGTGTCAGCACGCGCAAGCTCAACATTGCTGCTGCCGTTCCAGCGCCACAGACCGTAGCTCGCCGCGATCACATTCGCTGGATCGGCCGCTCGCGCCACAAATGCGCGCTGGCCATCAGCACTCGCGTCGCCCTGACCGCTATTGATGCTCAAGAATTGATGCGCCGCCTCACTGCCGCTGCGCCCAGGACCCAGCGCTCCGCCAACGCCTACCTGCGTGTATCGGGTAAACCGGTTATTCCGATAGGCCCAGTAGCCCGCCAGCGAGGCCGGGCTGATCACCCGCGCGCCAAACTGGGCTGCACCGCTATTGCCGATCAGCACATCGTTAAAGTCGCGCGATGTCCCGAGAGGGAAATCGGCCATCAGCACATCACTGCGCTCGCCGCCGATGACTTGCCACGTGCTCATCTGTGCATACACCGCCAGCGGCAGAGAGGCGAGCGCAAGGGTTGCCAGCAGCTGAACCTGAATCTTGTTTTTGCGTGTAATCACAGCGTTCCTCGCCCGAAGTGCGGCTATCAGTAGTCCAATGGAGGCATCAGCAACCGTGCCGTCAGTTGGGATGGCGTTTACCGACGGCAATGCTAGGGTGCGCAATCGTTCAAGTCGGCACGCCGCGACAACGCCTCGGTAACGAAGCAGTAACGGCCTAAGTCGCCGCCGGTGACGCCATACATATCAAAGGATTGCAGTGGATCGAGCCGCTTTCAGCTATCGCTTCGGCAGTGCGGAATTCGATGAGTCACGCCTGGAATTGCGCGTGTCTGGGCTGCCTGTCGATGTGGAGCGGCGCGCGCTTGAGGTATTGGCCTACTTGCTGCGCCACGCGGGCGAGGTCGTCACCAAAGAGGAACTGCTGCGCGATGTGTGGTCCGGCCGGGTCACCGTCGATAAGGTGTTGCCGAACGCGATTACCAAACTGCGGCGCGCGCTAGGCGAAGCCAATGCCGAACATCTCACCACGTTGGCACGCGTGGGCTATCGATTAGACGGCCCGATCAGCCGAGTCGCCGTGGGCCGACAGCTGCTGAGCGAGCTACAGCTGGCCATCGGCCATGCGGTGCCAGCTCGGCCGAATTTTGTGCTGCGTCAGCAGCTGGCGCGCACGGCGGGCAATGAGGTGTGGCTAGCCGAACATGCCAAGACCCATGAGCAGCGTGTCTACAAGTTTGGCCTCGATAGCGACCGGCTGCGCGCGCTTAAGCGTGAGGCAACCCTGCTGCGCGTGCTGCAAGAAAGCCTCGCGGACTGCTCGCACTTCGTCGACATCATTGATTGGAACTTCGAGACTCCGCCCTACTTTCTCGAATGTGGCTATGGCGGCGACAACTTAGGGGAGTGGGCAAAAAGCCACCTCGAAGCATTGGATGACACGGCGAGGATCAGCCTGTTTTTGCAGATCGCCGACGCCGTAGCGTCAGCGCATTCCGTTGGTGTTCTACACAAAGACTTGAAGCCCGCCAACGTACTGGTCAGCGCGCAAGATGGGCAAGCGCAGGTCCGCCTCACCGATTTCGGCAGCGGGCGTTTGCTCGACACGGATCAGCTGGCAAAGTTAGGCATCACGCGCCTCGGGATGACGCTGAATGATGACCCCGGCAGTGACCAAAGCTCGTGGACGCCGCTGTACGTTGCGCCGGAAGTGTTTGAGGGTCATACGCCGACCGCGCAAAGTGACGTCTACGCTTTAGGCATTCTGTTGTATCAGGTGCTATCCGGGCAGATCGGCCGACCCATGGCATCCGGCTGGGAGCAGGCCATCGCCGACCCTGTGTTGCAGGACGACATTCGGCAGGCGACCAACGGCGATCCCGCGCGCAGGCTCTCCAGCGCCGCCGAACTTGCAGCACGCCTGCGCAGCATCGACGTACGGCGCAGACGAGCCGCTGATCAAGCGGAGCGCGAGGCGAGTGCCGAGCAGCTGCACGCAACGCTTGCCCGCGCAAGAGCGCGCCGACCATTTGTTGTAGCGCTAATCAGCGTGCTGGTTGCGAGCGTTGGCATCGCCCTGTGGCACCGGCAGATCGCGGTTCGCGCCAGCAATGAGGCGCGCATCGAACTTGAGCGCGCGAGCGCAATCACCCGCTTTGTCACCGAGGATTTGATTGGCAGCGCCAACCCTTTAGTCAGCGCTAAGGGCGCCGAAGCGAACCTGAAAGAGGTGCTGCTCGCCGCGCGCGCGCGCATCGGCCAGCGGCTGGGCGACCAACCCAGCAATGAGGCGTCGGTGCGCCTAAGTCTTGCGACGCTGTTCAACACGATTGACCTGTTTGCAGAGGCCGAACAGGAGGTGCAGCAGTCGCTTGCCTTGATTGAAAGCGAAGCGCGTCCCGCTCCCCGCGAGTCGCTGCAGGCACGATCGCTGCTGGTCAGCGTTCTGAGCAAGCTCGGCAAACGCGAGGAGGCCGCCGCGGCGCTTAGCCAGCTGCAGGTGATGGCCAACGCGCACCCGTCTGACGAATCGCGCTATCTATTGGCCTCAGCCAAAGCCGGATATCTCATCACCAGCTCAGACTACGGCGGCGCAGCTCGCGAGCTAGGCGTGGCAGTGGAGGCGCTCACCAGCAGCCAGCCCGCCAACACGGCAATGCTGGATTTTCTGCGCCTAAATCTCATTACCTGTCTCGCGTTATCAGGCGCAGACGCGGAGTCCAGGGAGCGCGCCGATCGACTCATTGCCGAAGCCGGCATGCGCCAGGGCGACGGCGAACTTACCGTGGCACTGGCGAAAATGGCCGTCGTCCGCGCTTACGGTGAAGACCATGCTCGGGTTGGCCAATTGTTGGCTGAAGCGCAACCCGTCGTCGTTGAACGCTTGGGAGAGAACCACTCGCGTCACCTGCAGCTGCTCGGTGAACTGCTCGCCCTTGCGCTCCGCCGTGGTCAGCTGGAAACGGGCGTCGAGTATGCAAAAAGACTGCACGAACGCGTCCGCGCAAAGCATGGCGATGAGCACCCGCTGACCTACGTCACGCTCAGCAACTGGGGGCTGCTGCTATACGAAGCCGATCAGCCAGCGCAGGCGGCACCGCACTTGCGCGAAGCCTGCGGACGTCTTGCCGAAATCACCGGCGTTGACTCACCGCGCACGCAAACGTGTCAGCAGTCGCTGGCGTCGGTCGAGCTTGAGCTAGGCAACACTGCGGCAGCGCAGGTGTTAATTGACGGGCTTGACGCCAGCACTCTCGAAACCAGCCGTGCGATCGGCGTATGGCAGCCAATTATCAACGTGATGCGAGGCATCGCCCTGCAGCAAGCAGGCGACCGTTCGGGTGCTCGCACGCTGCTGGTTCCGGCCCTTGAGCAGCTGACCGCCGAGGGCGATCTTGATGCGCCGGGGAAACTTTACGCACTGGCACAGGAGACGCTTGCCAAGTTGCAATGAGCATCACCGCGACCTTCGCCGACAGAAACAAGCCGGCTTAAAACACGCCGACAAAGATCAAAGCACTTGGCCAATCCGCAGCAGGTTGCCGTCCGGATCTACGACCGCAAATTCGCGAAGCCCCCACGGTTTGTCCTGAAGTGTATCCATGCGCGGAATACCGCTGTGCGGCAATCCGATTGACTCGCATGCAGCGTAAATATCCGCCACATCCAACACGCGCAGATAGCAGCCGGCGCACGATGTGGCCGGATCAAGATCGCGATGGGCGAAGAAGTGAACCTCGATGCTGCCGCGCGTAAGAATCGCGTAATCACCGCTGTAAGCATGCGCGCCACCTGCAAAACCAAGCCGGCGGTAGAACGCCACGGCATCGCTGATGGAGCGTGCCGGCAGCGTGGGAATGGCAAGATCGTGAGCTTGCATGCGGAGCACTCCGTCGCGCGTGGGGCCGACAATCAGCCAGCAGTTTGCTTGCAGTTCTGCAGCCACACCATGCGTTTAAAGTCGTCATAGCGATAGAACGCACCAGTAAAGTTGGCCTTTTCACCTTTGCGAAAGGTCAAGACGTTGGCCAACTGATTGGGGCGAAACAGGCAGGCCACACCAACGCGCGCCTCGTCGTCGAACGGCAGCCTGATAGCCATATCGCGCGACTCGGGGATATCAAATGAAACGTTGAAGTCCTCGCCATCTTCTTGGATGTAGTCAACGCGCCCGTGCAGCGCGTATCGACGCCCTTTGTGACGCACGCCTACCGCCAGCGCGTTGCCTTTCGCCTCGCGGGCGATCTCGCGCGAGAAGATGTAGACATCCTTAACCGTCACGTCGTCTGCATTTTGGGTCGCTGCACCGCTTCTAGCCGCGAGTCTGCCGGCATCGCCGCCCAGCAGTTTCGCCAGCACGCCGCAGAGGTAGGCCTGCATGACGTCTTTGCTGGCCAGCATGCCCTTCTCGGTCTTGACCGTCATGCTGACTGCCGCGTTTACGCCAGCGGCATCAACGTTGATCAGGCTCGGAATCGGCCGTTTGCCGCCCGACCGGCGTTCTTCAACCAGCATCGTGCCGGTCTCGTCGTCCTGCGTCAGCACGTCCATTTTTTCGGCGATTAGGACGCCGCGCATCTGCGCCATTGCGTCGGCTATCGATTGGTCGCGCACGGTGACCGTGGCGCTGTAGTCTGCGCCAGTGAACGGTGTGCCGGTCTTGCGGAAGCTGCTTTCGCACTCGCCCGCGTTAGCAACTGAAATCGTTAAAGCCAGCAGCGCTGTCGCTGCACCTGATCGCGTGATGTGGTCTGAAAGCATGGATGCGTTGTTTCGAAGGCGAACCTCAATCGGCCCACCTCAAACTATCGCGAACCGCACCCAAGGTAAGCACGCGACGTAAATGCGGCGGTAACGAATTGGGAACGAGTGGGCCGCAGACCCGCAGGAGGCTACGCGTCGGTGGGCCCTCGGGTCGCGGCTGCACATCCACCTGCGCGATGCACATGTCCGCTAATACT